>JANYFV010000530.1 GCA_025359635.1 Undibacterium sp.
ACGTAAAGCATTGATGGCGGAATTATCTGACGGTTTTATTGCCATGCCAGGCGGAATCGGCACCCTGGAAGAGTTGTTTGAGATGTTTACCTGGTTGCAATTAGGTTTTCACGATAAGCCTTTGGGTCTTTTGAATATCGATGGTTTTTTCGATAGCCTGATCTTATTTTTGCAGCAGACAGTAGAAAAAAAATTTCTTCAAGACAAGCATCTAGAAATGTTAATCATCGAATCCGACCCAGATCGATTGTTACAACGATTCAACGATTTCAAGCCGCCACAAGGCAATAAATGGCTAAACAAGGATGATATTTAATTTCAAAATCCTTGATTTTCGTTGGCGCGAGACAGCTTTTCAGCAATTAAAGGGTAAAATGCGGGTTCAATCGAACATTCAACGGCATTAGTACAAACATGATATTTTCTAAGCAATTTCAGCGTTACGAATCAGAAGCTACGCAATTTATCAAAAGCATAAAAGAAGCCAATCCAAAACTTGAATCAGGCCAACGTGAAGGTCGTGCCCTGCTTTGGGACAAAGCACCGATAGATCTCGATACACTACAACGCGCAGATGAATCTCGCCTCAAGCAACAAGCCTACGTATACCAAAACAAATAGTCATTTTCAATAGACTTGTCACGCAATGCACACGCTGCCTGCGACAGAGTTGCCATTAATTGGCGCTAACGACAGTACACCCGACGTGGTGGACGGTTTGGCATTTGCAAAACTATACGGTGAGCCACTCTTCAAACTACCAAATGATCTGTATATCCCTCCTGATGCGCTAGAGATTTTCCTGGAAGCCTTTGAAGGCCCACTGGACTTGCTGCTCTATTTAATTCGCAAGCAAAACTTCAACATTCTCGACATTCCGATGGCGCAAGTTACCTTGCAATATTTGGGTTACGTTGATCAGATACGCAAACATAATCTCGAGCTAGCTGCAGAATACCTGCTGATGGCTGCGATGCTGATTGAAATCAAATCTCGCATGCTGCTACCAAGCACCAAGAGTGAAGTTGGCGAAGACGCCGATGATCCAAGAGCTGCGCTGGTACGACGTTTGCTGGAATACGAACAAATCAAACTGGCGGCATATGACCTGAATACCATTCCGCAATTGGGCCGTGATTTTTTGCATGCGCAAGTCTTTGTCGAACAAAATACCGTTCTGCATTGGCCACATGTTGATGCGATCGATTTGCAATCGGCATGGGCAGATGTTTTCAAACGTGCAAAACTAATTCAGCATCACAAAATTAGTCGTGAAGAACTCTCGGTAAGGGAGCACATGACAGGCATTTTGCGGCGCCTGCAGTCGGCCAAGTTTGTCGAATTTTCGGATCTCTTCGACCCGACAAAAGGTGTTCCGGTTCTAGTCGTCAATTTTGTCGCACTGCTAGAATTGGCGAAAGAAACACTGATAGAAATCACTCAGGCGGAAGCATTTGCCCCTATATACGTTCGCCTCGCCTATACCCCAGCCTGACGTTTACATCAACGACTCGCATCCGAATTTTAATTTCCGAATCCATATGAAAATCATTTCCTCCATCGAAGAATTACGCGATCAATTGCGTGGGCAATTACGTACTGCTTTTGTCCCTACCATGGGCAATTTGCACGAGGGCCACTTATCGCTGATGCGCCTGGCACGGAGACATGGTGATCCAGTGGTCGCATCGATTTTTGTGAATCGTTTGCAATTTGGCCCGAACGAAGATTTCGACAAATACCCGCGCTCATTCCAGGCGGACGTAGACAAGTTAGAAAAAGAAGGTGTGTACGTTCTCTTCGCACCAACTGAGAAGGATTTATATCCTGAGCCACAAGAATACCGGGTACGCCCACCGGATGATCTGGGAAATATTCTTGAAGGAGAATTTCGCCCGGGATTTTTTACTGGCGTGACAACTGTCGTCTTAAAGCTATTTTCATGCGTACAACCTAAGGTTGCTGTGTTCGGAAAAAAAGATTATCAGCAGTTGATGATCATTCGCAACATGTCCAAGCAATTTGCTTTGCCGACGGAAATTATCGCTGCTGAGACCTGGCGCGCAGAAGATGGCTTGGCGCTCTCTTCACGCAATGGCTATCTGACGGAAGCAGAACGTGCAGAAGCTCCGGTGTTGTATCAAACACTGAATGAAGTCGCGCAGGAAGTTCGCGATGGCAACACAAATATTCTTGAAATTGAACGTCGTGCGATGGAGAAGCTGGCGAAGCGCCAGTGGAATCCAGATTACGTTTCGATTCGCAAGCGCGACAATTTACAAGCGCCGAGCGCCAGCGACTTTGCTCAAAATGCTGAACTCGTCGTTTTGACGGCAGCAAAATTAGGCAACACTCGCCTCATCGACAATTTAGAAATCTGATGTTGGGCGCATTTTTCTGCTGCCTATTTTTTGCGGCAACTTTACTTAGCCAAACCTGCTACGCAAGCGCAGCGGCAATAACGGTTGTCGACGATGCGCAGCGTAAGATCACGTTAGACAAACCGGCGCAACGCATCATCAGTCTGGCGCCACACGCAACCGAATTACTCTTTGCAGTGGGCGCGGGTGCGCAAATTGTTGGTGTGAGCGACTACAGTGATTATCCAGAGCAAGCGAAAAAAATCCCCTCAGTAGGAAATATTTTCGCACTGGATTTGGAACGCGTTATTGCGCTCAAACCAGATCTGGTGGTCGTTTGGGGAACTGGCAACGCCAAACTTCTCACCAGCAAATTACGTGAGAATCACGTCACGGTTTTTGAAAGCGAACCGCATGATTTTGAGACGATTGCTACTTCGCTGGAACGTCTGGCGGTACTCACCGGAACAGATGCGTCTGGAAAACAAGCGGCCATAAAATTTCGTGCCCGACTTGATACATTACGTCAAACCTACCAATTAAAACAGGATCAAAAAACTGTTAGCGTGTTCTACCAGATATGGCAAAAACCATTAATGACACTGAATGATCAACATTTGGTCTCGTCGGCAATTCGTTTATGCGGCGGCACAAATATTTTTGGCAACCTCAAAGAAATCAGTCCTACCGTCAATCTTGAAGCCGTACTATCGCTCAATCCTCAGACCATTATTGCCAGTAGCGGAGAGAAGCAAGATGTACTGGCTGGCTGGTTGCAGTTTCCAAAGCTATTTGCAGTAAACAAAGGTAACCTGTTTATCATTGATGGCAATTGGATCAACCGCTCTGGCCCGCGCATACTCGATGGCGTCGAATCACTCTGCAAAAATCTGAATATTGCGAGAAGTAGACTTTTGTCTTAGTTATCATGCCGCAAAATATTAGGGCTTAGGTAAAATCGTCCCAGCTAGGCGCACCGCCGAAGACAGTGCTTTAGCACGGCGAGGCGAGTGCAACAACGCTGGGGCGTTTTTGCCTAAGTCCTATTCAATTCCAATCGCGTGGATCAACTTGATAATACGCCCTGAGCTGCTCAAATAATCGTGGATGAAACTGAGCCAAAGCCTTCGTTTTCTCAAAAAATGTTTCCGTTGCCACCGCAAAAAATTCCGCCGGATTAGTCGCACCATAATAATCAAACACAGTCTCTGTTTGAGTTTCCGCGGCTTCTTGTAACAATGAAAATTCATGCGACATGGTTTCAGCCCAGCGTTGATAGCGCATCTTGTTTTTCAGTTGTGGCGCGCCATTCATGCTGCCGGATTCGCTATCAAGTTGATGGGCAAACTCATGGAGCACGACATCATGTCCATCGGCCACATTCCCATTATTTTTCCGCACGTGATCCCAAGCCAAAATGACCCGTCCATCGCTCCATGATTCTCCAGACAGCGTTTGATTACCGTGGGTAAGCACGCCACCCAATCCGGTTTCTATTCGTGGTTTAATAAATGCAGACGGATAAACCAACACCATTTTTAAATCAGGATAAGCACGAGTCGGCCGATTGAGTAAAAGCATGCTAGCCTTACCAGCAATTGTTACCCGCACTTCATCGGTTATTTCAAATCCATCACAGCCAAGGAATTTCTTCTGATGTAGAAATTGCTTGATCAGACGTTTCAATTGCATTTGCAACTCTGCGGGCATCCTGGAATAAACTGGAATATTTCTGCGCAGAATTTTTGAAAAATGAGCCGGAAACGGGCGAGCAATAGCCCGGCGTAAGAGATACGCTGGTAATGTCATGGTTGCCAAAAGACCTAATATGGTCAAGCCGAAAATACTAAATAAGGTCAACATAGGCTGTACCTGAAATCTTTCGTCCAAAGTGTATAAAACTAAACATAGAGGCCAAACTTTCACCATTTCTTTATCTTGCTGTTGTAGATGGGATGGTTTTTTGTAAAATCAATAGGCTGCTAATCCGAGTACAAAAAAACAGAATTAGTGAATAAAGCTACAATGCCCGCTACCCAATTTTCTTCTCACTCTCTTTGATTGTCTCTCATGCGCAAAGGCATACTGTACGCGACTGCTTGCTATACCGCTTGGGGCTTATTTCCGATTTACTTCAAATCCATCAATGAAATACCGCCCATGGAAATTCTATTCCATAGAATGTTGTGGGCTTTGTTATTTTTGGTGATGGTTCTTGCCTGGCGCAAGCAGTGGTCGTGGATACCCGAATTATTGAAAAAACCAAAATTGATCACCGGTTTTGCCAGTAGCGCAATTCTCTTATCCACCAACTGGTTCATCTACATCTGGGCGGTCAACAACGATCACGTCATTGATGCCAGCCTGGGCTATTTCATTACGCCCCTGGTGAATGTTTTGCTTGGTTACGTCTTCTTGCACGAGCGCATGCGTCCGATTCAATGGTGGGCGGTGGGATTAGCGGCAAGCGGTGTGGTCTGGCTTACCAT
>JANYFV010000542.1 GCA_025359635.1 Undibacterium sp.
GCGGTGGCGGCGTTGACGGCGCAATTCATCGTGTGGCTGGATTCGATTTGGTACACGAATGCCGATTATTAGGTGGCTGTAAAACTGGCGAGGCGACGTTAACCAAGGGTTATCTGCTACCGGCAAAATATATTATCCACACAGTTGGACCGGTTTGGCGCGGAGGTACGAATGGAGACCCTGAATTGCTGCGTTCGTGCTACATAAACTCCATTGAGATCGCAAGCACGCAAGGTTTCGGCACGCTTGCATTTCCAAGCATTAGTACCGGAATTTATGGCTACCCAATCGAATTGGCGGCGGAGGTTGCGATTACCACTGTACGAACCGCTGTCCAGCAATACATCAATATTAAAGAAGTTGTATTTTGCTGTTTTTCTAGCGCTGATCTTGCTGTTTATGAAAAGGCGTTGGACGAAGCTTCTATATAGCTGTTGCATCCAATCTAGTTATACGGTCCAAATATAGAAGTCCAATTATTTTGTCGAATGCAGTCGGAATTAAGCGTGAAATTCAAAATGGAGTTAGTCCTAAAATGCGTGTACTCATAACCGGTTCGACTACTTGGATTGATATCGACGCTCTTCGTCGCGAACTTGCCCACCTTCCAAAAGAAAGCGTAATTATTACTGGCGATACTCCGGGAGTTGATGCCTTCGCCTGCGAAGTCGCCACCGAGTTTGGATTTGTGGTTGAGCGGATGAAGAAGACTCAGGAGGATCACGAAATTTACCCAGGTAGCGCATGGAAAGGGCTCAATGATCGGATGTTAAGAACGGGGATTGATTTGGTACTTGCCTTCCATCCAGACTACAGGAAGCCAGGGTTTGCGCTTGGAACCAGGCATGCTGTTGAACTGGCTGAAGCAGAAGGTATTCAGGTGAATGTTTTTTATGAGTAGTGACCCAAGTAGTTTAATTTAACATTTAGCCCAGATGCCTACGAACCAAAAATGAAAAAATACAATATTTCGTTTAAAAAAAGACCAACCTCAATCATCGCCCTTGATGCCGATGGCGTTTTGTTGGATTACAACGCGGCTTATCGACTTGCTTGGGAGAGAGCATTTGGTCACTTACCGGATCTTCGGGACAGCAATGCCTACTGGGCCATTGATCGCTGGAATGTGAATCGCCTCGAAGGAGATGAGTTGATTGGATTTCGTGCCTGTTTTGATGAGCAATACTGGAAATCGATACCTGCAATTCCAAATGCGGTAAAAGCGTGTGAAGAATTATGCTCCGCTGGATACGAACTAGTTTGCGTGTCGGCAATTGAGTCCCAATTTCAGCTTGCTCGCCTTCAAAATCTTCAAGAATGCGGATTTCCTATAGAACGAGTGATCGCTACTTCTGGCACTAATGGCGGCGTTAGCCCAAAGGTCGCGGCATTGCGTGAATTGAATCCAATTGCCTTCGTCGATGATTTTTTACCGTATTTGCGTGGTATTCCAAATGATATTCACGCCGCACTGATTATGCGCGAGCCAAATGGCACCCCTAATCTCGGGGAGGAATTGAACCTGGCGCATTCGCTTCATCCGGATTTACAGGCCTTTGCATCTTGGTGGATTAATGAAGCAAAGAATGATGAATAACTTTTTCGTATTAGTGCGGAATGATGTGTTTGCCTTGTGCGCAAGAAATGAAGCAGCGGGAACGAAGAATTTAGTGAAGTAGATTTGAAGAAATCTAATTTATAAAAAGGGAAAATCATGTTTAGCGTCAAATTTATCAAGTTTCAGCCAACCACCTATGTCCTGCAATACAAGAACGGAAGTGTAAAACGCGAAGGCGCTGGACTGTCCTTCTTTTACTATGCGCCAACCACTTCGATGGTGGCTGTGCCTATGGCCAGTGAAGATGTTGCTTTCATTTTTGAAGAAAATTCGAGCGATTTCCAGCAAATCACTGTTCAAGGTCAAGTGACCTATCGCATCAATGATCCTAAGAAGATAGCAAGCCTATTGAATTTCTCGATAAATCCCGTTACCCAACTCTATATATCTGAAGATCCCAAAAAGCTGTCACAACGCATCATCAATGCAGTCAAGGTACTTACACGCAAAGGGTTGCAAAACCTGCCTTTGCGCGAAGCATTGAAGGCGACAGATACCATGACGACATTGGTCACTGCCTCTGTAAAAGATAACAGTGAATTGCGTGCACTTGGCATAGAAATTCTCGGCCTTTCGTTCTTGGCAATCAAGCCAACTCCAGAAACATCCCGTGCATTAGAGGCTGAAGCTCGTGAACAAATCTTGAAAGTAGCAGACGAGGCGATCTATGCACGCCGCAATTCTGCAGTTGAGCAAGAGCGTTTAATCAAAGAAAATGAGCTGAATACAGAAATAGCGATTGAAACCAAAAAACGCCAGATTCGCGAAACTCAGATGGAAGCAGAACAAAGCATTCAGCAAAAGCAGCATGAAATCCAGCAATCAGAGATGGAATCCAAAATTTCACTAGAGGCCAAGAATACTGACCTCGTCACCTTAGCCATGGATAATGCCAAACGTGAAGCTGACGTAAAAGCCTATGCGATTAACGGCATGATGAAGGCATACGGCGAAGCAGATCCTAAATTGATTCAGGCACTGGCAATGAACGGTATGAAACCGGGACAAATGATAGCCATGGCATTTCAGGAACTTGCAGAAAAGGCCGGGCAAATCGGGCAGCTGAATATCACGCCAGATTTACTTCGTGAAGTCATTGGGAATAATGCTGCGAGATAAATCGATCCATGCAAACCGAAAACAAAATTATTCTGGTCATTCGTAAAACCAGATTGGAAGAACTGGTTGCTAAATACAACACAATTAGTCAGGCCAAATTTTATGTAGAACATCTTGGCGCAGATTTTTCTGATTATGTGAATGAGCACGAAAATTATCAACGGTGTGTTCGCCAGGCTGAAACTACATTAACGCAGCATGGCCGAAGCCAGACCGTGCTTCGGAATTTCTTGCCAAATTTTATTTTTGGACCCAACGATATTATAGTTACGCTTGGCCAGGATGGGCTAGTTGCAAATACACTCAAGTATTTGAATGGTCATCCATTAGTTGGTGTGAATCCAGATCCAAAACGATGGGATGGTGTGCTATTGCCATTTGAAGTAGATGATATCGACAAGATTATTCCTGAGGTTTTTACGA
>JANYFV010000421.1 GCA_025359635.1 Undibacterium sp.
CGGTTGATATACCAAAATTAAATGAACCAATAGCATTATTCTGGAGTAATAACGGTGCCCGCACGTTGAGAATCGAAGCAGTTTTTTCGGTTTTCATGCTGTCAGTATTCTCGGTGTTAAATTCACGAAAAAGTGTTGACATATCTTGTGGAATTTTTCCTACGCTGAGTATGATTTTGCCAGTTTGATCGGACACTGTGACGTAGCGGATAAGGCTATCGCGCGGATTGGAAAGCAGTTCCGACATGAAATCGTTCAGGACTTTGAGGTTGCCGCTACTTGCATACGGGCTTAGAGAGAGGTTAAGCGTTACGGCATATTCATGTGCCAGACGAGTGGAATTTTTTCTCACCGCATCGTCCATTAAACGAAAGCTATTCCAGATCAATGCCCACAGTACCAGGCCTTGGACGGCGATACTAATGAGTATGAATTTGGCGCGTAGCGACAGTCTCAAATGAATTCCTCAGGATTAATTGACGAGTATTTTAACCGCACAGGCACAGAGGCGCAGAGGAAAATATTTGAAGTATTTCTCTGCGTTCTCTGCGCCTCTGCGGCGAAAAGTTTTCCATCAATGGCAAAACTTGCTCAACAGTGACAAAATCTCCTTGATAAGTCTTGCTGCACTTTGCAAATATTGCGCGTGCAGCCTGCATCGCGCTAAAAAATTCCTTGCAGTGAGATGGAAAGAAGTTTTGAATCGCCAAAAAATGGATAAGAATAATGCGACTTATCTTTGGTCACGTCGTATTGCAATTTGAGTGCAGTATTTTTTCTAAAATCCCAACGCAACGATAAATATTGCGTCTTGCGTCCCTCGGTAGGTTCATTGACTGTGGTGTATTGAGAATACGTATACATCGGCGTCCAGGCACCATATTGATAGCCTACGCCGAATAGGGCGTATTTGTAGACGTTGTTCAGAGCCTTGGCTGCATCAACTTGCCTATATTGATCAAGCTCTGCTTTAACCAGCCAGTTTTTGTAGTCCATGTTTACTGATACTCCCATGATGCGGGTGCGCTGGTCTTGCACTTGCAGCAGGTAGTTGCGCGTGCCTGCTGCATCTTCTTGCCAGAGCGAATCCTTGTACGTCATCAGCATGGCGCGCACATCGAAGACACCGTTGTTGGCTGCAAACGTTGCGCCGACAATGTTCTTCCACGATTCGTGGGTCGGATCGGTCCAGTAAATTTTGGTGTCGTATGCGTCGTTGCGCTGGGTGTAACTGCCGGTATAGGCCTGCACCGTTGCTGCCCAGTCAGAGCTACCTAATTGGGTGCGGTAACTGACATTAGCACCGTTGTAAGCATAGATAGGCCAGCCATACACATCAGGAGCAGGGCGCACCCATGGATAGGCGTAGCCGATATACAGATAGTCGCTGTAGTAATACAGGGGAATGCGCATTTTCCCTGCTTGGAAAGTCCATGCCGAACTTTCAGATGGGGTCCAGGTGGCATACGCCCAATCGATCGTTGGCCGCGATCCATCATTGGGATTATTCGCGCGACTAATCAGCTGAGCGGTTGCAGATAAAGTCGGAGTGAAGTCTTTCTTGATTTGCACGCCGATTAAGGATTCCTGATTCACCTGGAAGCCTTTATTTTTTTGATACACGCTGGCATATTCCCAGCCTTGAATGGTGCAAGGACAATTCCATTGCTGATAAACCCAAGGCTCGCTACTACTTAAGGCCGAGCCGCTGAGTACCTTTGCGCCGGTCAAATTGTAAAAACCTGTGAGCTTGAATGTGCCATCTTCAGACAAGTCTATCGCCGATGCCATTGTGGGGAGCAGGCAGATCAGAGCCAGCGCCAAGAATGATTTTTTCATTGTTTTATCTCCAAAAAAGAGGAATCAATATGGCCGGTATCAAGGAATCGTTGCGATGACTTTGACGCTGTCATCGACCGCTGATTTTTCTATATATCCTATGGCATTCACATTCTCGCTAATGGCTTTTTTGACATCTGCGCTTGATTTGTATTCTCTTGGTGGCTTCCCTTTTCCCGTGAAGACGATTCTCGCCCAGACCGCTTGCACTTGTGCCGCTTCTTTTTCCAATACTTTTTTATAAAATTCCGCCCGGATAGGCGCATCGGCAGATTGTTCCAGCGGGGTGAATTGGACAGAACCACCTAGGAAAAATTGCGAGGCTTGCGCCGTGGTCATGCGCGTGGCTGCATTTTGTGGGTTAACGACGATAACAAGTTCGGCGTAGGCGGGGTAGGCAATTGTCGATAAGACGGTGGCAATTACGAAGGGACATATTGTACGTTTCATAATTATTTCCATTTCTTTGACATACATGATTAACATCGATATATGAATTCAAATGACGATTAAGTGTACTCCGAAGAATTTCTAAATGCTTGTTTGTAGGAATCGCGCAACGCTGATAACGCCTCGATGCCTTGATGTTTTGTTGAATCTCACTCGTCAACAGAAATATATTTACGCTTTTTGTAGCGATTGTCTTTACTTTTCAAAGCGCTTTGGATTACACTTTGATTTGACCAAAGCGCTTTGATTATTTATCTGGGAAACCGATGTTTTCTGGTGAAAAATAAAGTGCTGATAGTCAATTAGAACCCCCGTGTTATTCAATTTTAAATCCTCCATTTGTGAGTGAAGTGAGTTCTGTATGTCAGATCAAGCATCTGTTTCGAGTGATCCTGTTGTAAAACCCGTTATTGGATGCTGTATTTTTGATCTGGATGGTGTGATCGTTGACACGGCCAAGTATCACTATTTGGCGTGGAAGCGCCTGGCAAACAGCTTGGGTTTTGATTTCACAGAAGCAGATAACGAGCATTTGAAAGGTGTCAGCAGGGTTGAGTCACTTAAACTGATTTTAAATATTGGTTCAGTCGAATTAACTCAAGCGGATTTTGATACTGCCTTGCTCAATAAAAATGCTTGGTACCTTGAATACATCAATAAAATCGGACCCGAAGAGATCTTGCCAGGCGTCAGCGAATTCTTGACTGATGTGCGGACAAAGGGGATCAAGATAGCCCTCGGTTCTGCCAGCAAGAATGCGCAATTGATACTCGAGCGTATCAAGTTGCTCGATCAGTTTGACACTATCGTCGACGGCAATAAAGTGGCCAACGCCAAACCTGACCCTGAAGTGTTTCTGAAAGCCGCACGTGAGCTTGGCGTAGCACCAGCTGACTGTATCGTTTTTGAAGATGCTGTCGCGGGTGTGCAGGCAGCCTTGAACGCCAACATGAAAGTCATAGGCATCGGCGTCGACACGGTGTTGCAACATGCTAATTTGGTCATCGCGAATTTTCAACATACGACGATTGATGAATTGGTCGCAAAAGTATCCTGAACAGCATCATTAGCATCATTAGCATCATTGAACCCTGCATATACAAGTAAAGAGTGAATGTAAACATGAGAGACTACATAACAAAAGACGCCTGGAATATCATAGAAGAAGGCTTCGACCCCGCGCTTAACCGCATATCGGAAAGTATCTTCTCTATCGGCAATGGCAAGATGGGGCAGCGCGCTAACTTTGAAGAAAAATATAGCGGTGATACTTTACGAGGCAGTTATGTAGCAGGGGTTTATTATCCAGATAAAACCCGCGTCGGCTGGTGGAAAAATGGCTACCCAGAATATTTTGCCAAGGTTCTTAATGCCACAAACTGGATAGGCATCAACGTACAGATCGACGGTGAAGAACTTGATCTGGCAACGCTCAAGGTCGAGTCGTTCACGCGTACTCTGAATATGAAAGAAGGCGTCTTACTGCGAGAATTTATCGCGACCCTGCCTTCAGGAAAAAAAGTACAAGTAAAATCTACCCGTTTTACCAGCATCGTTGACACCAGCATAGGTGCGATTGAGTACTCGCTCAAAGCGCTAAACTTTAGCGGCAAAATCAGCTTCACTCCTTTGGTCGATCTGAATGTATTCAATCAGGATTCTAATTACGACGAACAGTT
>JANYFV010000582.1 GCA_025359635.1 Undibacterium sp.
TCTGAACGTCGCACCGTTGCATTCTGAAATAGCGTGCTGATGGCTTCTGATTTATCTTGCATAGTACTTGCGATCATCAGACTGTTACCGATTGGCGTGTTGAGCTCGTGTGCTACCCCTGCAACTAAAGAGCCCAAGGCAGCAAGTTTGCCTTGCTCAACCAATTGCTCTTGAGCGTCTTTTAAATTGCGGTAGGCATCCGCGTTGTCAAACGCAACACCGACATACGATGCGAGTGTTCGAAGTATGTCTAAGTGCATGGGTTCGTAAGCATTTTTCTCATAACTGTGAACACTGATAACGCCATGCACATGGCCATTAACCGAAATCGGAACATATAACATCGATCCTGCTGCGCATGGCAAGCTTCCGTCAGCTAACGATGGTAAGCGGTTAGTTCCCATTGTGAGATCCAGGTGATCAAAATAATTCGTATATTCCTGTTCCAGATCGTTGATGAAGACGTCTTTTTGATGGGTGATACACCATACGCCAAATTGGTTAGGATCACGCATGTCGCGGCTGTACGCGGAGTAGCGTTTTCCGCCCTCAATCGCAAACGGATAGTCAATAGTTTGTTTTTCTGGGCGATAAAAACCTACGCCAAAGACACTGGCGTCCATGAGCTCTTGTACGTAACGATAAACCATCATGATGATGGCATCCGTATCGAGTTTAGTTGTGATTTCGCGTCCTATGTCGCTTAGCAAAGACATATTTCGATGCGCTAGTTCTACACTTTCTTTCTGCTGTTCAATTTGTTTATTCTTGATAAGTAATTCATTTATTCTGGTTGCTACTTCCTGCGCTAACATTTGTTTTTGTTGAATTAAAGAACGTACACGCAATTGATAAGCTAAATAAAAGCAAGCGATGATAATGAATGTCACAGCAAACCGGAACCACCAGGTTTTCCAGAACGGAGGCGTGACGATGATGGTTAACGTAGCACCTGGTTCATTCCATACGCCATCTTTGTTACTTGCTTTGACTTTAAAAATGTATTGGCCTGGATCTAGATTAGTGTAAGTAGCGAAGCGTTTACTCGCATCGGTTTCTACCCATTGTTTGTCAAAACCAAGCAATTGATATGCGTAGCGATTACGCTGCGAATCGGCGTAGTGAAGTGCTGCAAATTCTATCGAAAAAACAGAGTCAAGATGCCCTAATGTGAGGGTTTTCGTATTTTCTATGTCACCCGACATACCCAGATTTTTGCGATCAATTAAATTGTGAATTGACTGATTAAAAATTAAAAAATCCGTGATGAATACCGATGGTGCATAAGGATTATCGTGAATCGCTTTAGGTTGAAACAAAGTTAAACCATTTAATCCACCGAAACTAAGAGTACCGTCCTGCGCTTTGTGGCCAGCACCAATAAAGTAAGATCCTTCAAGAAGACCGTCTTTTGCGGTATACAATTTAATTTCTTCTGTTGCTGGATCTAGTCGCGACACGCCCGCAATAGAGCTGAACCATATTTTTCCGCCGTCATCTTCGAGCATCGCCCCAATTGATTCTGTAGATCCACCTTGTGACGCTGCGAAGGATTTAAATGCAATAGTTCCATTTTTGTGATAAATCAATTTATTCAAACCGCCCGCAGTTCCTATCCAGAGCACTCCTTTGCTATCTTTAAACAGACTGTTAACGCGATTGTGAATTAAGCTATCGTTGTTCGTGTTGATGTGTTGGAAGTGGGTAAATTTCCTGCTCGTCTTATCCATCCTATCCAGGCCATTTTCGGTAGCGATCCACAGTGTATTTTTGTTCTCCTCCGCAATTGAAAAAACCGAATTTTCTATCAGGCTGTTCACATCATTATTGTCATGTCTATAGGACTTAATCAAAGAAAAATCAGTTGAAAAATGATACAAACCAGCTTTTGATGCGACCCAGGAAGTACCACTGCCATCGGTAAAAATATATTGAATATAATTTTCATCGACAGTCTTGCCTATACGAATAGGATTGAAGTGATTGGTCGCAGGGTCAAACCAACTCAGACCTGATCTTGTGCCTACCAATAATCGTTTGGCTTTATCGTATCCTAAGGCTGAAACCCTGTCGTCTACAAGGCTATATTTGTCTTTATCCTGGTGACGCCATACTTCAATTTTTCCAGTCTTTGCATCATATCGATTCAGCCCTCCACCTATCGTGCCTAGCCAATATCGGCCTTGTCCATCATCAGTAATCGCCCTTACTTTATTTTCGCTAAGGCTAAATGTTTCACCTGAAGTCTGCATAAGTTTTTCAAAGCCACCGCTTTTTAAATCGACTTTGCTTATTCCGCTAAACCATGTTCCCACCCAAAGAACGCCAGTACGATCCTGAAACAAGACCTTCACTTCGTTATTTGCCAGACTGTTGCGATCCAATGCCTGGGATCGATAACTGCTTACATTACCCGTCAACCTGTCGCGTAGTTTTAAACCATCAGTTATTGTCCCTATCCATAAATTGCCTGTTTGGTCGTGATACAAAGTTTGCACAGCCAAAGACGAAAGTCCTGCTTCGTCACAGCCGTCCACCTTGAGTTTTGCAATGGTATTGGTGTTGAGGCTACTCAGTCCAGAATTCGATCCTATCCATAGAATGCCTTGCGGGCTTAACGACAAGGATAAAACATTGTTTTGCTTGTCATTTAAACGGCCTTTAATATCGATATCAACATGCTCAAATTTGTCTTGTTTTGCTCTGAGTAATTCTAAGCCTGACGAAGTTCCGACCCAAAGATTGCCCTGATTGTCAGCGCTTATTGCGTTGACCTTATCGCTTCGAATGCTCTCTTTGTTGGCGGGATCATGGCGGTGGACATTGAATTTACGCGATGTGAAATTGAAGTCTTTAAGACCATCTTCGGTTGCCAGCCATATTCCGCTTTGTTCATTTTTTTCGATAGCAGCGATAGCGCGATTTGTCGATGTGCCTGGTGTTACCTCGTCAGGGATATAACGGGTAAATTTTCGTGTTTGAGTATTGAAATGATTTAGCCCGCCTTTGGTGCCGAACCATAACCCGCCCTGAGAATCTTCGTAAGAAGATAATATGAAATTGTCGATCAAGCTCTCGGGATCGAGTGGTTTGTTTTTATATATCGTAAAACGATAACCATCAAATCGAGCCAGACCTGCTTGCGTACCTATCCAAATGAAACCTTGACGATCTTGTAATATGGTATTTACCGATTCTTGTGGCATACCATTGGCAACACTCAACTGTTCGAATCGAAGATTGTGCGGGGCGGCAGTATGGGCAGAAAAGGAGATTGAGAGCGAGAAAATGCACAATAGCCATCTTGCCCAATGTTTGCAAAAAATAAATGATGAAAACATCATATTCTGCATTTTGTCGAAGGTGATTAAGTGAATTAATTGAGTGATGTTGACTATTTTTAGAAAAAATTGCTTTTCTTGATACTGCCACATGTTGCGTTCTAAAGCGATATGCAAATACCGTAAAACATGAAATTTGTATTGGCTAGTTCAATAATGGCTAGGCTCATTGACATAACTGGTAGAAATTGCGAATGAATTAACGCAAAAATAATTTAATTGAAAAACTACGACTATCTAAAGCATGTTTCGGGCATGGAAAAATAATAGTAGTATTTCCCGTTTCTTCGATAGACTACATTTCTTTGCAAGACGCATCTGGAGTTTTCATGTTAGCGTGCAAAAACGGTTTGTCTTTGTCTTTCTCTTTCTATGTGCGGGGTAAATAATGCGTCAAAATTTGATCGCTGTCTTGGGGATGTTTATTTTGAGTGTAGCTGCCGATGCTGCCGATGCAGGCGTCGAATCGCTTAGCCCACATCAATTTTTCTATGTTCAATTGGGGAAATCTGCATCCGTACCCGCAAGTGGCGGTCGTTTATTGCTCTTTGCAATAGACGCAAAGTCTGCGGAAACGGATGTCATGGAACAATCGAAAGGTAACTCAAATAAAGTTGAATCAGTGGATGCTAATCCATTTAGCGCAACGCAAACCAGTGTTGCCGCAATAGAGGTAAGTCATTGGGTACCAGGGCAAAGAATTGCTATTGATACGGATAACTTGGCTTATCCCGCTGGCTATTCACAATTGCCTGCAGGAGATTATTTTGTCCAGGCGGTGCTCGATGTTGACCATAGTTACAACTATACGGGCCGCCATGCGGGCGACGTGGTTAGTGAAGTAATCAAAGTCCATTTTCCTTTAGCTACAGCGCCTGAGTTAACGCTGGTGAATGTCTTGCCCGCCCATGATCCTTGGCAGTTACCTAAGTCGGCACCAAAAGAGAGCCAGGAAATTATTTCAGCAACGCGGCAACATGCACAAGCGATTGATTTTATTAGCCCCTCTCTATCTAGTTTTTGGGGACGACCAATTCACATGCGCGGTTGGGTGTTAATGCCGCCAGACTATTCCACCAAAATTGTCACACCTTATCCTGCCGTGTATTTTACTCATGGCTTTGGTGGCAGCACTGACGGGTTGGTGAAAAATATGATCAATGTGTATGAATCAATGAGTAAGGGCGAAATCTCACCGATGGTATGGATATTTCTCGACGAATCCAGCGCAACCGGCACGCATGAGTTTGCTGATTCGGTCAATAATGGGCCGTGGGGGCAAGCATTAACGGGCGAATTAATTCCGCAACTGGAATCAGAATATCGACTCGAAGCGCGTGCTAACAGTCGCTTTTTAATTGGCCATTCGTCCGGTGGTTGGGCCACCTTGTGGTTGCAAACGCGCTACCCAAAAATATTCGGCGGTACCTGGTCAACGTCGCCTGATCCTAGCGATTTTCATGATTTTAGCGCAATTGATTTATACGCCAACAATGCCAACGTGTATTTCAAACAGGATGGTTCTGCGACTCCCTTAGTGCGAGATCATGGAAAAGTTTTAGGAACATTCCAACAGTTTGCTCAACTAGAGCGCGTCTTAGGTAACTATGGTGGACAACTGGCTTCATTTGACTGGGTGTTTTCGCCGCGTGGCAAAGATGGCTCACCACAAGCCATGTTTAATCGCGACACCGGCATAGTCGATGCAACGGTAGCCGCGTATTGGCGCGAACATTACGATATCGCTTATCGTCTGCAAAAGGAATGGCCAAAGTTAAAGGCTGACCTGGATGGAAAAATTCATCTCATCGTTGGTACAGCAGATACTTTTTATCTTGAAGGTGCAGCCTATAAACTCAAAGCGGTATTGGATGGTTTAAAGGCTAAAACTGATTTTCGTTTCCTGCCTGATCGTACACATTTTGATCTCTATAAAATCGGTGAAGATCGAAATGGATTGCTCAAAGAAATTAGTTGGGAAATGTATGCGCAGGCAAGACCAAAATCGACTTTGCATGCACCGGATAAAGTGCCATAAATGATCAATTTTGATACCGGTCCCAATGAAAATTCCCGGTTAAATTGTGTCATATTTTTTATCCATATTTTGTGAAAGAATATTGTATGAAAGCCTTGAAATCTATTTTTGTCTTTGCCATTTTCACTTTTTATTCCTCGATAAGTTTGGCCGATGTTCACACAACGAAATATCTTATTTTTGTTGAAAATGGCAAACAAGCAGGTGAGCAGATCGTGCAGCGCGACGACAATGGATTGACCAAGGTCCACTTCATTTTTAAAGACAATGGACGTGGGCCGGAACTTAATGAAGAATTCCGTTTGGCTGCCGACGGTACGATGAGTGATTATTCAGTGAAAGGTAATTCTACTTACGGTGCCGTCGTGAATGAAAGCTATAGTCGGAAAGGCAACCAAGCTTCATGGACATCGACATCCGAGACGGGGACGAAAACTATTGATGGGGCGGCGCTGTACGTACCGCTAAATAGCTCATTTGAAATTGCCTCTATCGCGATTTCTGCCTTGTCGGCAAGAGCAGACAATGCATTGCCATTGCTTCCGACTGGCACCCTGGCACAAGTTAAAGTTGGGCAACTGGAAGTAGTCAAGGGACAGCAAAAACAAATGGTGCAGCTACTTTCGCAAACGGGTATTGGCTTATCACCTAATTTTATGTGGGCAACTATAGGAGAAAAGCCACGTCTATTTGCGCTGATAGTTCCAGGATATATGAGGGCAATCGAAGAAGGCTGGGAAGCCAATGGCGATGCAATGCTTGCCGTTCAAAAAGCGGCAGAAAATCAGGTGTTGAACGATTGGGCGCGGCAATTACAACATCCATTAAACGGTTTAACGGTAGTGCGTAACGCGCGTATTTTTGATAGCGACAAGGCGAAAGTCGGAGCGCCGTCAGATGTCTATGTCTTACGTGGACGCGTTACTGCTATCTTGCCTGCGGGATCACCTACGAGCGGTGCCGAGGCGGAAATTGATGCCGCTGGGCGAATTTTGATGCCGGGTTTATTTGATATGCATGGCCACGTAGGGCGTTGGGAAGGTGGTCTCAATATCGCCGCCGGAGTTACCAGTGTGCGTGACATGGGGAACGACAATACGCAAATGCAATTGATGCTAGATGAGGTTGCTAAAGGAGTGCTGCTAGGGCCACAAGTTGTACCCACTGGCTTTCTTGAAGGCGAAAGTCCGTTTTCTGCGAACCATGGTTTTGTCATTAAAACCCTTGCTGAAGCAAAAAATTCTATTGACTGGTATGCGCAGCATGGCTACCCGCAACTCAAAATTTATAACTCCTTTCCAAAAGAAATTCTCAAAGACACTGTGGCGTATGCGCATTTGCGTGGCATGCGCGTCTCTGGTCACATACCTGTAGGTTTGCGCGCTTTTGAAGCATTGGATGCGGGTTACGATGAGATTCAGCACATTAATCAACTCATGCTCAATTTTTTAGCGACGCCAAAAACAGATACTCGTACTTTGGATCGGTTTATTCTGCCTGCAGAAAAAACAGCCGCGCTAGATTTCGAATCTAAGCAGGTAAAAGATTTTATTGCGAGATTAAAGGCAAAACAAATTTCGATTGATTCAACTTTGGCAACCTTCTCATTTCTGAGGCAGCGTGACGGAAGTGTGAATGAACCCTTTGCGACTATTGCAGATCATATGCCGCCCGATGTGAAACGAGGTTTTTCTGTAGGGACGATGAAGATCGATGACGAAATTACTCACCAGCGTTATGAAAAATCGTATGCTAAGATGATCGCCTTCGTCGGCCTTTTGTATAAAGCCGGTGTTCCCCTGGTAGCGGGCACAGACGAGTTGGCAGGATTTACTTTGCATTCAGAACTTGCCCTCCTCGTCAAAGCGGGGCTGACTCCGGCTCAGGCATTGCAAGTCGCAACGCGTAACGGGGCAATTTATACGCGCACGCAAAATGATCGCGGTTCTATTAGCGTCGGTAAACTAGCTGACTTAGTTTTGGTCGATGGTGACCCTACGAAAGATATAGAAGATATTCGAAAAGTCTCAGCGGTGATTACCCGAGGGTTTTTGGTGTACCCAAATGAGGTTCATAAAACTTTAGGAATTAAACCATTTGTCACCGGAGTGCCCGAATTAAAGGCGCTTAAACAAAACAGCAAATGAAGTGTGTTAGCGCAGGCTTAAATCATGTGAATGAGTTAGATATCTGTAACTTGGGGGCGATATGAAAATCCGATCTGACCTAGCGGTGTTAAGTACTCTTTTCGCATTTTTTATGCTGAGTTCGCCTATCGTTTTGGCTTCGCCTTTTAGCGGTGAATTGACGATACTTAAAGGTGGTATTCCAGAGTCTTTGCCAGGCTTTAAAGTATCGGAAAATGGTGAACTTGTTGTCGCCGATCCGACTAAGAACACGATTTCAATTTGTGTCGAGAAACGGCTAAAAGCAAAAATTATTTGGCAGGCATTTCCTACCGCTAGGGTAGAGCGCATGTTGCTCGAGCAGCAATTAGACTTTATTTACCCTTTGCAGTTGACGGATGAAAGAAAAATCAATTTTCTACAGACAGCCTATGCGTGGAAAGCTCAAATATATTCACTTTCAAACACAAAAGTTGATCTGGCTGATCGAAATATTCGCGTCGGAGTTAGAGTAAATTCGCCTGAACATCTCGATGCAATAAAAAGCGGTTATAAAAAAATTTCTACACCTTATGATTTTGAAAGCTTGGCGAGAATGTTGTCTTTACATGTGATTGACGTTGCCTTTGTACCTGAGCCAGTGTACCTGCAGCTAAAAAATAAGTGGCCTGCAGGAACTTTGATCTCAGTTGAGAACGTCAAAGAGGTAAGTTATTTTTTGAATGCGAAAGACCCTAAAAATCTTCACTCAAGATTTGACGCTGCAATGCAAGATTGTCGTATGGATGTTGGAATCAAAAAATGATTAGAGCAAGGTCAAACTGGGTTGACCTTATTATTTGCACTATATTATTTCGAACGGAAAATAATTTCTTTCATGCGCTGCAATTTTGGAGCGACAACCGGTATCGTCAACATCGTACTGGCAATCGCCATCAGCAAAAGAGCGGTGAAGGTCTCGCTGGTGATGATTTTTTTGTCGAGCAAAATGTTGACAAAAATAATCATGATTAATGCTTTGGTTTGCAGTAGCCAACCGATAATACTGGCTTCACCTTTTTCCCATTTCAGGATTTTTCCGGCGAGTTGAATACCGATTAATTTACCGCCGACCGACGCCACCAATAACACAGCAGCAGCTAGGAAAACAATAGATCCACCCATCGCCCAGTTGGTGCGCAAACCGGTACTGAGAAAGAACACCGGCATGATCGCCAGCAAGACATGGTGACGCATCAAGTCCATTTTTTCTTGATTGAACCAGTGTGCATCCATCACCGCACCCGCCAAAAAGGCACCCACCATAAAGTGCAAGCCCGCCCAATCAGCACCAAAGCCACAAGCCGCTAGCCAAATCAGGCCAACATACCAACGGTCAGATTCTTGCAGCCATGCCATCACGCGGCGGAACAGAAAAGTGGCAACCGCAAATACCACGAAGAAGCCGAGCTGACGACCGACGCGTTCCCAGTCGAGCAGAATTAAGGCTAAAACGCCCCAGATCGCAATGTCATCGACGCTGGCATAACGCAAGATGCGCTGACCAATAGGTTGACGCAAAATATTCAACTTTTCCATTAACAAGATCAGGATAGGCAACGCGGTCACTGCACATGACATGCCGACACCAAGTACAAACTGCCATGTCGTCGCTTGCGGGCCTCTCCACCCTTCAAAGCCCAGCATGCCGATTGCTGCAACAGAGCCAAATATGAGCGGCATGCCTAGCGCAAGCCCGGCTGTGATGCCGCTTTCACGACGATGTTCCCAAGCTTTAGCCAAATCTAGTTCTATCCCCGCAATCATGACGAAGATCATCACTGCCCACCAGGCGATACCGTTCAGTGATTGAATGACTGCCGGGTTAAAGACGAATTTATAGTAGTCTGGAAACGCAGCACCCAAAACACCTGGGCCGAGCAAAATACCGGCAATAATTTGAACCACAACAAGCGGCGCATAATAATCAGTCTTGCATACCCGCCAGATCAAATAGGGGATGGAAAAGATGAGTAACATCGCGATAAGAAATACTTCCGTCGTGCTCATTGCCTGGTGCATGCTTTTCCCTATTAAATGTGTGAAAAATGAATCATTTCTTTGCTTGCTGCACCTATCTCATTTATATTCCTATAATGCTTTTTTGATAGGAAGAGGGCGCTGAATTGTATCGTAAATATTTGCAAAATTATAGTTTTGAATGTAATTACACTACATTTTTTGAGTGGTAAGTTTCTAAATAAACCAACATTTTCTTTATAAATCTAATTTGGAAATTGGATCGAAAACACTTCAATTGAGGCGTAAAATTATCGGATTGGCCTAATGTGATGAAGGACACATTTCAGTTTTTACTAATCCAAAAAATGAAAGCCCGTTACAATTTTTGAAGACTAGCCGCGAAGCCATAGAATGACTATTTGGACACGCGTTTGTATTTTTTTCCGGACATCAGTATGACTATTTTATGTTTCTTCCGTTTAGCAATGCTGGCGTTTTTT
>JANYFV010000588.1 GCA_025359635.1 Undibacterium sp.
GTCACGATCAGAAACTATTTGAATTGCATCCAAGCTTTCCATGTCTGATTTTTCATCCGCATTTGCAGATAGCGGACAAAAAAAGAAAAATAACAAAATCAAAGCCCCAATATGGCTTGTTATTGAAATCTTATTTTGAGACATAGATGTCATTTATTTATCAATATAGTTATAAAGAAATTCGCTGCTATCGTAGCACTTCTACATATAAAGAAACTCGTTTTTTAAGTCTTGCTTATACACTTTTGAGCGATCGCAAAATTAAAGTAGACAAAAATGATGGCTTTAACATCAAACTAAGTTTTATTGTTTTTTTGAAATTTTCCGCATGACTCATGACCAGCCTTCTACCGGACCAATAGTGTCAAATAATATATTGCAGTCTCATTCAAATAACTCCGCACGCACCTCTATTCTGGCAACGCAGACTGCGTCTGTCATTTATAATCACTCTTTTAGCCTACAACCAACAAGAAAATCATGGAATTAGCCAAGTCTTTTGAGCCTGCCGACATTGAAGCGTTCTGGCGTAATGAATGGGAACAACGCGGCTATTTTGCCGCTAGCATGGATCAGTCCAAGCCATCTTTTAGCATACAATTGCCACCACCTAACGTAACTGGCACGCTGCATATGGGTCACGCATTCAACCAGACGATCATGGATGGCTTGACCCGTTACTATCGCATGCGCGGTCACAATACCGCCTGGATACCCGGCACCGATCACGCCGGCATCGCCACCCAAATCGTGGTCGAACGACAACTCGATGCGCAAAAAATTTCGCGCCATGATCTCGGTCGTGAAAAGTTTCTCGAAAAAGTCTGGGAATGGAAAGAAAAATCCGGCTCCAGCATCACTGGCCAAATGCGTCGCATGGGCGCATCCGCCGACTGGCAGCGCGAATATTTCACGATGGATGCACCGCGCTCTAAGACCGTGACCGAAGTCTTTGTCCGCCTGGTTGAGCAAGGCTTGATCTATCGCGGCAAACGTCTGGTGAACTGGGACCCGGTCTTGGGTACTGCGGTCTCCGATCTGGAAGTCGTCTCGGTTGAAGAAGACGGTTCGATGTGGAACATCCGTTATCCATTTGCCGACGGCAGCGGACATTTAACCGTCGCCACCACGCGCCCGGAAACCTTATTGGGCGACGTGGCGGTTGCGGTTGATCCAACAGATGAGCGTTATCTGCACCTGGTCGGCAAGATGTTAAAACTCCCGTTGACTGACCGAGAAATTCCGGTCATCGCCGATGAATACGTCGATAAAGAATTCGGCACAGGTTGCGTCAAGATCACGCCTGCGCATGACTTCAATGATTACGCGGTTGGTCAGCGCCACAAGCTGGAATTGATCAGTATCCTGACGCTTGATGCCAAGATCAATGAACACGCGCCGACAGCCTATCAGGGCATGGATAGATTCGTCGCTCGCAAGCAAATGGTGGCCGATCTGGATGCACAGGGATTATTGGAATCAGTCAAACCACACAAACTCATGGTTCCGCGCGGCGACCGTACCAATGTCGTGATTGAACCGATGCTGACCGACCAATGGTTCATGGCGATGAGCAAGCCGGCACCGGAAGGCACGCACTTCCCGGGCAAATCTATCGCTGAAGTGGCATTGGAAAAAGTCGCTTCGGGCGAAGTTAAATTTGTGCCAGAAAACTGGAGCACCACGTATAACCAGTGGCTCAATAATATTCAGGATTGGTGTATCTCGCGCCAACTCTGGTGGGGTCATCAGATTCCTGCATGGTATGGCGATGATGGTCAAATCTTTGTGGCATGCAACGAAGATGAAGCCAAAGCCAAGGCCGCTACCGCTGGTTACACTGGCGCACTGAAACGCGATGACGACGTGCTCGACACCTGGTTTTCCTCGGCACTGGTGCCGTTCTCGACTATGGGCTGGCCGGAAGAAACACCTGACATGAAACTCTTCATGCCTTCGTCAGTGTTAGTCACAGGTTTCGACATCATCTTTTTCTGGGTGGCGCGCATGGTCATGATGACCGCGCACTTCACAGGCAAGGTGCCGTTCCATACCGTGTATGTGCATGGACTGGTGCGCGATTCCAGCGGCCAGAAAATGTCCAAATCCAAGGGCAATACGCTCGA
>JANYFV010000015.1 GCA_025359635.1 Undibacterium sp.
GCTGAAATTCTGACACTGCAACATCAGGACTTATCGTCACGCTTAACTGATAATCACCGATCACCAGGCTATCGCCATGGTTCAGCGCTATTTGTCGGCCATTTCCCAATGGTCGTTCATTGATTACACTAGGATTACTACCCAAATCCATCAAAACATAACTGCCATTATTGAATTCTATTTTGGCGTGAGTACGCGAAATATACTTACTAGGATCTTCGAGTATCAATCCATTTCCAACGGCGCGCCCTATTGATCCACCCAACTGATCGAAACGTTTAATAATCGTTTCAGGCATCGGTTCGTTACGATAAGATAAAACGCGCAATGATATTGGCATCGGGTGATCGAAGTGAGTGAGCTTAAGTGCGTTAAATTGAAAAAATTCTCAGGAATACACAGATTTAAGTCGCCGGGATCTGTGAAAAATCATTGTAAATTATACCTTTTCTTTCGATATTTATCAGTCAAAAATAATCGGTTTTATCAGTTAAAAAACACAGATATTCACTTTTAAATGGATCTAAAAAAAAGCCTCAAATGCTCTCAATTTCTTTTAAAAACTTACTACGTTCAGCTGATGTGGGTAGATTTTCAGCAAGTAGACGAAAAAATTCGCGACGATCCCCCGTTTGTCTGGACGTTTTTCGCACGAGAATTTTAGCAATCGGCCCCATGTACATAGTTAAAATTTTCTCAGTTTTTTCCAATGTTGCAGGGTCAAGCCCTAGTTGAACAATTGAGCTATCGATAAAACCAGGGCTCGGAGCATGGCTTCTATTCGCAGAATAATCAACTGAAGATCCCGTCATTGACAAATTTGAATGACTTTTTGATGTCATTACATTTCCACTTACCGACTGGTCAAGAAATTTATTCTTTACTTTTTGCAAACCGTCTAAAAATTGCGCACGACCTTTTTCTGATGGAATATGAGGGAGCAATTTCTCACGAAGTTCATCAATATCATTCACTTGCGCCATCGCATTTTTCAATAAAAGTCTGGCCATTGGTCCAATCTGCAAGGCCAATAAGGTTTGCAAATCGGGAAGAATATCGATTTTCCATGGGGTCAAGGTATTTATCGAGACAGAACTTGGCGATGTATGAAAAAGATGAGGAGATGCGTTGTCGCGATGCACATCAATGCCAACTGGCGCAGCAGATGGAGGGCGTTTAAATGCGAGGATCGTGCGATCATTATCTGTTTCAAGACTTGCTTGCTCATCATCTCCGCCCTTACTTTCTTGATGTGCATTTTCCAATGCATCTAAAAATGCCCGTGCAGAGACGTAGCGATCAGCAGGCTTTTTAGACAAAGCTTTTTGTACTACCTGATCAAAAACAGGTGCTATCTTCGAGTTCACATCAGAAGGATTCGGCGCTGTTTCGTTGAGAATTTGGTGCATGACCATAGACGCAGAGCCAACAAAGGGGCGATTGCCAGTAAGAAGTTGGTACAACACAATACCCGCAGCAAAAACATCAGTCCGACCATCAACGGTTTCACCTCGAAACTGCTCAGGCGACATGTAACTAGGAGTACCAATAACGGAACCTGTTTGTGTGAGTGTTGACGATTCTATGCGAGCAATGCCGAAATCGGTAATTTTTACCAGTGCATCTTCTGTGATCATCAGGTTAGCAGGCTTAATATCCCGATGTACTACGCCACGCCCGTGGGCATATTCAAGCGCAAGCAACAACTGGCGCATAAATGAGAGAGAAGCGATAAAATCGGTCGGAACACCCGCCACCAACACAGAACTCAGCGTCGTTCCTTTGACAAATTCCATCGCCAAATATGCAACTTGATCTACTTCACCAAAATCATATACGGCAACGATGCTAGGGTGCATTAAGCGCCCTGATGCCTGAGCCTCATTTTTAAAACGCGCAAGTAAATCAGTATCTTGAATATCACCAAAAAGCTCAGTACGTATCGTCTTAAGTGCGACAACACGTTCTATATTAATGTCAAATGCCTTATACACGACACCCATGGCGCCCGTTCCTAGCACGCCATCTATTCTGTATTTACCAAGTTTTTCTAGCATGTGACTACCGGTTAATATGTTTACTCTTCAAGCATCTTTAATGCACTCGCCAAACTGGTACGCATACGTCCAAACGACTGCGCTAAGGCAGATAATTCATCGCTTCCGCTGCCATTAAATTCATCAACATCAAATTTACCCATGCTTACCTGATCCGCCAACGTAGCTAAACTTGTAATGCGACGTGTCACAAAAAAATGCACCATCACGTTGAGCGCAATGAACACGAAAGCAAAAACGCCAAGTAAAGAGAGCATGAAGGTTTTAAATATCGCATGGGCACGTTGCAATGGCACACTCATGGGAATGGAAATGACCTGGGCACCAACAACCTCATTTAATGTCCAGCCAAAACCATTGTTCGAGCCGTACTTGTCTAGCATGGTTTTTGGCGCGGCATCCGCTGTACTATGACAAACCAAACAAGCGCCATCTTTGATTTGCAATGGCCTGGCAAGATATAGATATCGCCCTGTTGGCGTATCACGTTCACCAGAATACTCTTTTAGATTGGTATCGTTGCGAAGTTTATTGACGACATCCGCCTCCCAGTCGGCAGCGCGATCACGCAAATTAGTTGGATTGAGTGTCGCTTCCTTGTAGGAGAAATCAGGGAAAGTTTTCATGACATAATTAAAATTCTCAACTGCGGAATAGGAAGGAACGGACTGCGGATGAAATTCATATTTCAACTGCGTCTGCAAAAGCGGCACAATTTGTTTGGACGTATAGGTACGCACTGCTTTTGCAGACTCCATTAACAGTCTGGCATTTTGCAGCGTTTCTTCGCGCGCATTCTCCGTCAGTAAGACATTTGCAATCATTCCTGCCGCGACAAATCCCACTGCAAAAATAGAAACGAATACAAGGTTGAACTTAGTTGCAATTGATATTTTCATGTTGCTTCCTTTTAAACAATAGCGCAGCAAATTTTATGATTCTCAATTCTGTTTTTCAGAACTAATCTTTAGTTTTAACTTCATCTTGTAACTTAGGCGGTGGCGGATGCAATATAGGTTTCCAATCTGCAGTTTGCCCCAATTGCACATCTAACTGTTGACGAAAGTTAGGATCTTTCAGACGTGCTTTAAATCGATTAACAAAATTCTTTTTTACACCCACATTGCTATTGAGCCATTGCTCGACATCAGGAAAATCCGCCTCTCGTTCTTTTACAGCTTGAATTTTAATTCCCTTTAAACGATCGGGTGCCGCAGTTACTGGATCACGAAATGTGATCGGCATTTGAGCAATAAATTCTTTAGGGGGCCTCGGGATAATTTTTAAATTTTCTCCGAAAAGTCGAAATGCATATTGCTCGTGGCTGATTTTCATTTCAGGGCCAATTTTCCCTGTCTCGTTTAGCTCGGCAATAGTCTGCACACCATCCTCAGCAAACATTTCTGCTTTACTTCCAGATACATGCACGATACTAAATCCATTTTCCAAAAATACCCGAATTAATGGCGTAGAAATCAACACGCGGCCACTTGATCCTGAGCGCTTATCAAATACCTTGAGCCAGCCATTGAGCAACACAATTTCTGGATGAGTGGATTCTCCAAACTGTGTATTAGCGAGGTAAATTTTCGTCTCCGGCGCCAAGGCAAACATTAACTCGTTGGAAATTTCAATCTGAGCACCTGACGCGCCTGTTTCGACAATGTCATCCTTCTGCACTGCGACGCCAACCACACCTTTAAACACAGTCGCTCCACGAATAATACGCACTGGTTTATCAGCAAGGGTAATGGCAGATAAATCGTTGGCCATTGCCATTGGCAAACGGCCAACGGCAATAAAACACATCAATACAAATAGCCACCAATAGATAGTTTTTAAATTTCTTATTTTCATTTAATTTCGTTACCAACTTTTCAAAAAATATCTAATTTATTTTGACCAATCCACCCTCGATCGTCAACATCGCGCCGCCATTAATTTCCATTTTAGCTCCAGCTTTAAACTCGGCAGTAGCATCAGCTTGAATCGAAATTTGCGGAGACTTGATCGTGATTTTGGCAGGTTCAATTTTGATACTGCTGGCACCGACCTTCAACTCTATCGACACGGTCGCCTCCATCGTGCTACTTTTTCCTATCTTGATTTTTTGATCCATATCGACATCAAGTTTTTGATTCATCTTGACGTGTATGGTTTGATCTTTATCAACGTTATTAGTCTGATTGTCCTTCACATGTGTGGTCTGGTCTTTGTCGATGTTGTTGATTTGATTTGCGATAACGTGGATGGTCTGATCATTGCCAACTTCAAGCTTCTGATCATTTTTTATTTCTATGGTTTGATCGCCCTTGTCTTTCTTTTCAAATCCGACTTTAAGCGTGTCATTATTTTTAACTACGCGGTTATAGTCTTTTTCGGCCTGCACGAAAATTTCTTCGCTGTCTTTTTTATCTTCAAAACGAATTTCATTAAAACCAACACCACCTTTAGATGAATTGCTTTTCATCGTCGATCGTGTTTGGTTGGCGGGTAAATCATAGGGTGGCATCGTGTCGGAATTGTAGACGCAACCGGTCACCAATGGACGATCCGGATCCCCTTCCAGGAATTCAACTACCACTTCCATTCCTATGCGTGGAATAAACATTGTTCCCCATCGCTTACCAGACCAACTTTGTGCGACCCTCACCCAACACGAGCTTTTTTCATCATCTTTACCTTCCCTATCCCAATGAAATTGCACTTTGATACGGCCATATTTATCGGTCCAGATTTCCTCACCAGCCTTACCGACAACCATCGCAGTTTGCGGGCCTTGAACGAAGGGTTTTGGCGTTACGCGTTCGGGTCGATAATTATGTTCTTTGCCGACAGCGGTCAATTCACATTGAAAGGTTTGATCACCTGATGTTCCGCTATTAGTTTGGTAATCATTGATGAGCATTTCATAATGTGCCGAAGTCACCAGATACTTACGGTTTTGGTCTTCCCTGGGATGCTCGATCAAACCAAATAAACCACCCGGAAACAAACCTCTTGCACTAGTTTGAGCGCGGATTTGTTCACATTGACCATGAATTGCTTCTATCCTGGCACCAGCAATCGAGGTCCCTGAAGCTGCCTTATTGTAACCGCCGGGATAATCAAATTGCTCATATGCTGGCTGGCTAAATGCTGCAGGCATATTCTTTTTTACCATTAGGCTACCGCTAGTACTGGCTGCTGCGCGTTCAAAATCAAAATCATTCAGAACATAATTACTTGCTTGAATTTCACCGCCTGCAGACCAGAAATGAACACTTTCTTTTCCGATTTTCTCACGGTTATCATCGCTACGAAATTTCACTGCGGCATAATCCGGAATATCAGAGTGAGCACTGTACGAATCGGCCAGGACCATCGTATGCTTCTCACCGTGGTGCGTGAAAAAAAAGTAGATTCCCTCATGTTCCAGCAAGCGGCAGACAAAATTAAAGTCAGTTTCGCGATACTGCACACAATAATTCAGCGCCTCGTAAGTGCCAGTCAGACGCCCGATATCTAACTCCGCCATGCCAGCATAAACACTGTCATTACATACTTCTTTTACGATATCCAAAACGGTTTTTTCTTGAAAAATTCGGCAATTGGCAGTACGCGTAAGTAGCCATAACCAAGGATGAATAATCGCCTCGTAAGTGGAAAAATCTCCTTGCCAACCTGTACTACAAAAGCGCGTCACGATACCGTTAAAGAGGCGTTTTTCGCCACTGGGCAAATCAACATTGATCGACAAATTTTTGCCTAAAACCTCAGCAATTTTTATATCGTTTTTTTCGCTCAGTAATTGAACACGATATTCGAACAGGCGCCCGAGTTGTTCCGAGCCACTCATACTATGAAATAACAACACACTTTTACCAAGCGAACTGGTAACAGAAATTTCTCTATGATCTTGTTTTGCTGGCATGGTGGTTTTATTTATCTTTGATTTGTTATGTTCTGAAGATTACTTTAGAAGCGTCACTTTCGTTAACTCAGGGGATCATCGTTTTCACCGTGCCCGGAAAATTAACACTAACCACACCGGCCCAGTTACACATGCACTTGGACGTATTATTTAAAGCCGGCATATTAGCAATCAACACGGTTGGAGCCCCTGGCACCCAGGGAGCCATCGTCATTGGGATACATGGCATAGGTGTCAAAACTCCTAACGCTGCGGCAGTAGCTGCCGCAACCATAGGATTTGCAGGTGAACTACAGACACCAAATGGCATAATATTCACCATAGGCATATGATCCATAATATTTGCGGCAGGCGGCCCTTCTGCCATTACTCGATTAATCGGCAACACAACTAAGCTGGACGGTGCAGCACCAAATGTACATTGCAGCAACGCACCCATTTTTACTTGACTGGCCATAGTTCACATCCACACGATGCATTTAGCATCAACAGAAAATTCAGATTTCTCATCGTCAAAATCATGAC
>JANYFV010000091.1 GCA_025359635.1 Undibacterium sp.
TTGGTGGACCATGTTTTCTGGACGAAAGTCAGATGAGCCAGTGCAGTCAACAAAAGCGACTGAAGATAAAGAAAATTAATGCAAAGTCCGCGGAAGCGACAGAACAAATTCCGGGATTTCCACTTCAAATCGATGACCGTCTTCGGCTACGCAGAAATAATTCCCTTTCATACTTCCCTGCGGAGTCGTCAAAGAACTGCCGCTACTATATTCAAACCCCTGCCCCGGCTGCAGCAGGGGTTGATGCCCTACGACACCTAGGCCCTTCACTTCCTGCACCTGATTTTTCGCGTCGGTGATAACCCAATGGCGAGAAATCAATTGGGAAGCTACCGTCCCGGTATTTTTGATCGTGATGGTATAGGCAAAAACATAATTGCCATTATTCGGATCAGATTGATCTGACAAATATTGTGTCACCACAGAAACTTGTAACTCGTAGGCTGCCATAATTTCCTTCCTGTTTCTATTCTAAAATGCCCGAACGCAATTCCCATGCCCGGCAAAAGCAAACATCTTACAAGAACCGCCAAAGTCGCGCAGGAGTAAAATAGCGCAACTCACGAATTCCCACATTTATTCCATCTTAACTTTCCGCTTAGCCATACACCATCATGACCACATACCGCATCGCTCCCAGTATACTTTCTGCCGATTTCGCCCGCCTTGGCGAAGAAGTGCGCAATGTTGTTGCCGCTGGCGCCGACATGATTCACTTTGACGTCATGGATAACCATTACGTTCCCAACTTAACCATAGGCCCACTGGTTTGCGAGGCGATACGCCCGCATGTGCAAGTGCCGATTGATGTGCATCTGATGGTTAAACCGGTCGATCGCATCATCCCTGATTTTGCTAAAGCCGGCGCGAACATCATCAGTTTTCACCCAGAGGGGTCCGAGCATATCGACCGCAGCTTACAATTAATACGTGAACATGGCTGCAAAGCGGGCCTGGTGCTCAATCCGGCGACGCCCTTGCATGTACTTGAGCACGTCATGGACAAATTGGATTTGATTTTATTAATGTCGGTTAACCCTGGTTTTGGCGGTCAGTCATTTATTCCACACACGCTCAAGAAAATTGCCGCAGTCAGAAAACTAATTGATGCAACAGGTCGCGACATCATGTTGCAAGTCGATGGCGGGGTAAAAATCGACAATATCGCTGAAATCGCCGCTGCTGGCGCCGACACTTTCGTTGCCGGTTCAGCCATTTTTGGCAAACCTGATTACACGTCAGTAATCAATGCCATGCGCGCAGAATTATCTAAAATCTAAATAAAGTTCTCGCTATTCAAGAGGCCAATAACAGACTGTTGGCCCGATGAATATGCGCCACCAACCGCCACATGTTAAAAAATATACAAGCAGTCATCATCGACCTTGATGGCACCATGGTCGATACCGCGCCCGATTTTTTGGTTGCCATCAATCATATGCGTGCCGGATTCGACCTGACGCCGCTTGATCTCGATACTATCAAGCGCTTCGTTGGCAAAGGCTCTGAGAATCTGATACACAGGGTGCTGGCTGTTGATTTCTCAGAATCGCAAATACAGCAACATTTTGTGGAGGCAATGGCAGCGTATCAGCGTCATTATCTTGCCATCAATGGCGATTACAGCGCTCTTTACCCAGATGTCATCGAAGGCTTGAAAGAATTACGAGAGCGAGGCTTGCGCTTAGCCTGCGTGACCAACAAACCAATCGCCTTTACTCTGCCACTTATGGCAAAGAAGGGGTTGGCGAGCTATTTTGACGTGGTCTATGGTGGCGATTCATTCGCACGTAAAAAACCCGATCCGATTGCCTTGCTGCAAGTCTGTACGGATTTCAAATTAGCGCCATCACAAGTGCTTGCGATTGGTGATTCATCCAATGATGCAGAGGCAGCGCGAGCGGCGGCCTGCCCGGTGTTGTTGGTGCCTTACGGTTACAATCACGGTGAGGCTATACAAAATGTTGAAAGCGATGGTATAGTTACCTCCTTGCTGGAAGCAGCACAACTGTTTTCCCGCTGATTTTCAAACTTTTGAAATAATTTACGTTCAACACTCCAGAATGTTTCTCGATAAAAAACATCCCGCAATGATCCCAGGCACGTTTGAGGCCTGGCTTTGGCGACGCTGGCAAGCTTAATTCTTTGCCACGCAGAATAACGCCCATCCTTCGCGTTATTTCTGATTGTTTTTTTACTCTGTCTTACCCGCTTAATCTGGAACCTGAATCGTCAGGATCCATTTTCATGACGGCTGAAAGCACAAAATGACCGAACTCGAATTTAAATCGCTGGCCGCGCAAGGCTACAACCGTATCCCCATGATCGCCGAGGCTTTTGCCGATCTGGAAACCCCGCTCACTCTGTATCTGAAACTGGCGCAAACCCAGAATGCCGGCAAGAATACTTTCTTGCTCGAATCTGTCATGGGTGGCGAACGCTTCGGCCGTTACTCGTTTATCGGCCTGCCCGCCAGCACGCTGATGCGCAGCTACGGCATGCGCACTGAAGTGCTTAAAAATGGCGTGGTGGTAGAAACCGTCGAAGGCAATCCGCTCGATTTCATCGCAGAATTTCAATCGCGTTTTAAAGTCGCGCTGCGCCCCGGTTTACCGCGTTTTTGCGGCGGCCTGGCTGGCTATTTTGGCTACGATGCGGTGCGCTATGTAGAAAAGCGTCTGGCTAATTCGGCGCCAAAGGATGACTTGGGTCTGCCGGATATTCAATTATTACTGACCGAAGAACTCGCGGTCATCGACAACGTCTCCGGCAAGTTGTATCTGATCGTGTATGCCGACACCACTCAGCCAGAAGCCTGGTCGAAAGCCCGTCAGCGCCTTAAAGATTTGCGCGCCATGTTACGTCGCAGTGTCGACGCGCCTGTCACCTCGGCCTCGACGCGCACCGATAGCATTCGTGATTTCAACAAAGCAGATTATCTAGCTGCAGTCGCCAAAGCCAAGGAATACATCATGGCCGGCGACCTCATGCAAGTGCAGATCGGCCAGCGCATCCGCAAACCCTATGTTGATTCTCCGCTCTCGCTGTACCGCGCATTGCGTTCGCTGAATCCTTCACCGTACATGTACTTCTACAATTTTGGCGACATGCAAATCATCGGTGCGTCGCCTGAAATTTTGGTGCGCAATGAG
>JANYFV010000124.1 GCA_025359635.1 Undibacterium sp.
CGAACGGCATCATCACTGCTTTGTCTTTAACGCGATCTGATTTATTGATCACCAAAATACAAGGCACATCCTTTGGCAATAGATCAATAACTTGTTGATCCGCCGGCCCAAATGTACCAGCTTCAATAATAAACAAAATAACGTCGGACGCTGTGAGAGTATTTGTAACAGTTCTGTTTAAAGTACGATTCAATGGATTCGCGTGACGTGTCTGGAACCCAGGCGTGTCGACATAAACGTACTGCGTATTGTCTTTAGTCTGTATCCCGGTAATACGGTGTCGAGTAGTCTGCGCCTTACGCGAAGTGATACTGACTTTCGCACCTATCAAGGCGTTCATTAAGGTTGACTTGCCAACGTTTGGACGGCCAACTATGGCAATATAACCGCAGCGAAAATCTGGAGTATTTAGTAAATCATTCATGCGGTTTTTGGACGTTGGTTTTGCTGAGTAGTTTTTTCGGAAACCGTCTTACTAGCGACGGGCTCCAGCAAAGAATTTTGCTTTGTTAATATTGGACTTTTTTGTGTCTCGACTACATCGCTTTGAACCGTAGCTATTCCAGCCAATTTCAATTGAGAAGTTCTTGGCTTACTCTTTCGAGCAGCAGGTGTCTTCGAGAGCAAAGCCAGCGCAGTTTCTAAAGCAAGCTTGGCGGCAGCTTGTTCACCCGCTCTTCGACTTCCACCGGTACCAAACACTTGGATTTCCAATTTTGGTACTACGCATTCAATTTCAAATTCTTGATTATGAGCGGCTCCATGAGTCGCGACAACGTTGTATAAAGGCAAGGCAATTTTTTTACTCTGCAAAAACTCTTGCAATAAGGTCTTTGCATCTTTACCAAGAGTAGTTGGGTCAACAGTTACCAAGACCTGAGTGTAAAGTAATTTAATCACCTCGCGCGCTGCATCAAAGCCAGCATCGAGAAAAACCGCTCCGAACAAGGCTTCAAGCGTATCTGCCAAAATTGACGGTCGACGAAAGCCACCCGATTTCAATTCACCTTCACCCAATCGCAGAAATTGCGATAACTCTATTCTTTGTGCGATTTCATATAAGGACTGCTGCTTGACCAAATTTGCACGTACGCGGGAAAGATCACCCTCATCAATATTAACAAAGCGCTCAAAAAGTAAGGATGCGACGACACAATTCAATATTGAATCACCCAAAAATTCAAGCCGTTCATTATGCAAAACACTATGACTCCGATGTGTCAGAGCCTGCTGCAGCAATGCAGCATCTCTGAACTGGTGACCCAGTCTTTTTTGCAATAACTGTTCATTCATATGAGAATCTGTTTATTCCAGTTTTTTCTTAGTAACAGCGCCACTCTTCGCAGTGGTACCCTCGTATTCCAGCAATAAACTCGCGGGTCCAAACAAAGGAATTTTCTTTGAATACGCAAAACTAACATCCATCGCTTCACCATTTCTGACAATGGACAAGTCCTTACCGGCGACCGCATCAAAATAGCCGATCTCAGCGGCTTTATCGAAACTCACCTGAATTTCTTTAACCGTCGTACCCGCTTTTTGCGCAGCTACTATAGCCTTTTTAATCGACATAAACTCAATGACAGTTGGCGCAACTTTCATTCCCAAGACCGCGATCATGGCGAGAATACCTAGAGACAAAATCAAACCGATCAGTGAAATTCCCTGCTGCCGTTGGACTGAGTAATTATTATCTTGCATAACATTCAACTCCTGTTAGTTACTGTAGTTACTGAAAATTACCTATACGTTTTAAATCACCAAAATTCATCCAGATAAGAAAGGCTTTCCCAACAATATTTTCATCCGGAACGAAACCCCAGTAGCGGCTATCCTCACTGTTATCTCGATTGTCACCCATCATAAAGTAATGTCCTGCGGGTACGGTACAGGCAAAGCCAGATTCATCGTAACTACATAACTCCCGATTTGGAAACTCAGGAAACGGACGATAATTACGCACAAACGCTGGCTTTTGCTCATCATTGAGAATTCTATGTTGCACCCCAGTCAAATTTTCGTTCAATTGTATTGAATAAGTAAGACTCGTTCCTTCATGCAAAAAATCACGCATAGCCTCATAAGATAGTTCTTTACCATTAATCGCTAATCGTTTGTTTTTATACACAATTTTATCACCGGGCACACCGACTACACGTTTAATATAGTCTAAACTTGGGTTTTCTGGATACTTAAATACCATTACATCACCACGTTGCGGGTTGTTTAGTTCAATTATTTTCTTGTTGAGAATTGGCAAACGGATGCCGTAGGTAAATTTATTCACCAAGATCATGTCGCCAATGAACAAGGTTGGCAACATGGAGCCAGAGGGGATTTTGAATGGTTCGTACAAGAACGATCGGAGAAAAAAAACCAGGGCGATTACCGGAAAAAAACTACCAGAGTATTCTATCCATACTGGCTGCTTTAACAATCTAGCTTGCAACTCAGCCCTGCCGCCCAGTTCTAACCGAATTCCATCAGCAGTTAATTTAGCGCTTCTTGCATCAAACTCGGCCAAAGCTTTATCCGCAATTGTTCTGCGTTTTTTACCAAATAAGAAAATGTCAAGAAACCAAATAACTCCAGTCACTATGGTCAAAACAAACAGGATTAATGCGAAATTCCCTAAAATTGATTGAAAACTCATTTATCTTCCACTTGTAAAATTGCTAAAAATGCTTCCTGTGGAATTTCCACCGAGCCGACCTGCTTCATTCGCTTCTTACCTGCTTTTTGCTTTTCCAGCAACTTACGTTTACGGCTAATATCACCACCGTAACATTTTGCCAAAACATTCTTGCGTAAGGCTTTGACGTTTTCACGCGAGATAATATTTGAACCGATTGCAGCCTGAATCGCGACATCGAACATTTGACGCGGAATCAGTTCACGCATCTTGGCAGCGACAGCCCGACCACGATAATGACTATTGGATCGGTGAACAATAATGGCGAGTGCATCGACTTTTTCACTATTGATCAACATATCAACTTTAACCACATCAGCTGCGCGATATTCTTTGAACTCGTAGTCCATAGAAGCATAGCCGCGTGAAGTAGATTTCAATTTATCAAAGAAGTCGAGTACGATTTCTGCCATTGGCATTTCATAAGTCAATTTGACTTGTCGGCCATGATAATTCATGTCCAACTGAACGCCACGTTTCGATGTGCACAAAGTAATGACCGATCCGACATACTCTTGAGGCATGTACAGATTGACAGTCACAATTGGTTCGCGAATTTCATCTATCTTGGAAGGATCAGGCATCTTGGATGGATTATCCACCATGAGAATGCTTCCATCGCCCATAACAACTTCATAGATCACCGTTGGTGCAGTGGTGATCAAATCCATGTCAAATTCGCGCTCCAGACGTTCCTGCACGATTTCCATGTGCAACAGACCTAGAAAGCCACAGCGAAAGCCAAATCCTAAGGCCTGTGATACTTCTGGCTCATACATCAGCGCAGCATCATTTAATTTAAGCTTTTCAAGTGAGTCTCTCAAGGCATCGTATTGATTCGCCTCAACAGGAAACAAACCGGCAAAAACCTGCGGCTGGACTTCTTTAAATCCTAGAAGTGCCTGTGCTGCGGGTTTGCCGACGATCGTAACCGTATCACCGACCTTGGCAGATTTCAGTTCTTTAATACCAGCGATAATAAAACCCACTTGCCCCGCAGACAATTCAGATCGCGACAGGGATTTAGGTGTGAACACGCCCACACTCTCAACCAAATGTTGCGCTCCCGTCGCCATGAACAAAATTTTATCTTTCGGGCGCAAAGTACCATTGACGATACGCACCAGCATGACTACACCGACATAATTATCAAACCACGAATCAACAATTAAAGCTTGCAACGGTGCGTCTGGATTACCCTTTGGTGGCGGTACCTTAACGATCAAGGATTCCAAGACATCCTGCACACCAAGGCCTGTTTTAGCGGAACAATGAACCGCATCAGTCGCATCAATACCAATAACTTCTTCGATTTCACTAATCGCGTTTTCAGGATCAGCCGATGGAAGATCTATCTTATTCAACACCGGAACCACTTCGACACCAAGTTCAATAGCGGTATAGCAGTTTGCGACCGTTTGCGCCTCAACGCCTTGCGAAGCATCAACCACTAACAAGGCACCTTCACAGGCTGACAAAGAACGACTTACTTCATAGCTAAAATCGACATGGCCAGGTGTGTCAATTAAATTGAGATTGTAAATTTGTCCATCCCTGGCCTTGTAACTTAGCGCAGCTGTTTGCGCTTTAATCGTGATACCGCGCTCACGTTCGATATCCATCGAATCAAGCACTTGCGCTTCCATTTCGCGATCAGATAAGCCTCCACATAACTGGATGATACGGTCTGCCAGTGTAGATTTACCATGGTCAATATGAGCGATGATCGAAAAATTACGGATGTTATTCATTAAATAGACAAAAAGCCGATGACAAAAAAGGCACTCCGATCTGGGCAATGATCCCCAGGCGAGCGCCTAATGTTTGGGTTATGCAAAACGCCATTTTACCGGATTTCAGTACGGAAAGCCCGTAATTCATCTTTCAAAAAAACAGCTAACACACTTTAAGGAGATTCTAACAACATTAGTTTGAAAGCCACCAACACGAAAATTTTGCCTCTTTAACATCTCAATCATTCAAAAATGGCAGAAAATCAGGAGAATTTTGACCAGATTTTGTCTCAATATTCCATTTTTTATCGTAATCTATTTTTGCAAGATACAAACCGTCAGGCATAAAAGTTGGAGCAGACAAGCTTCGATCACGACTATTCAATAGTTGCGCAATCCAGTCTGAAGATTTTTTGTTCAAGCCAACATAAATTAAAGCACCGACAATATTACGTACCATATGATGCAGAAAAGCGTTCGCGTGAAAACTTAATACGATCAGATCTCCATGCTGCCGAATGCAAACATCGTACATATGCTTAACAGGAGATTTTGCTTGGCATGATGCTGCGCGAAAAACCGTAAAATCATGCTCACCAACCAAATATTTAGCGGCTTCGCGCATGGCATCAACGTCCAATGGTCGAAATACCCAACCCGCCCGTTGCGACCATAGTGGTGAGCGAATTGGATTATTATATAAAACATAGTGATAAGTACGTCCATGAGCACTGAATCGCGCATGAAAATTATCCAGCGCCTCCGGATCTAAAAATGGCACATCTTTAACCCAACGAACAACAACTGATGGGGGTAAAAATGCGTTCACACCACTTACCCATGAATGCATGGTCCGGTTAAGCATGGTGTCAAAATGCACAATTTGTTCAATTGCATGAACACCAGCGTCAGTTCTTCCAGCGCAAACTGTCGAGATACTATTTTTAGAAAATTTTGAAAGTGCAAGTTCCAGAATATCCTGTACCGTTTTTCCATCTGGCTGTGTTTGCCAACCATGCCAGCAACTACCGTCATATTGCACACCTAAAACAAGACGTTTCAATTCCATTGTTAATTCTTTGAAGTTATAAAAAAACGGGCGCAGCTTTATGCTTACGCCCGTTTTTACTCAAAAATATTGATCAGGCTAATTGTGCCAACATCACTTTCGCTTTTTCAATTTGATCAGAAGTACCACCTTTAAGTACTTCATCCAATAATTCTCGCGCACCCTCTTTATCGCCAATTTCATGGTACGCCACAGCCAAATCAAGTTTAGTTGCCATTTCAGCATTGTATGATTGTTCATCTTCAATCGCCGAAACAGATGAATCTGGCTTTCCATTATCAGAAGAAAGATCAAGATTAATTCCAGATAAATCAAACTCAAAAGCAGCAGGCTCTGCAACGGGCTCAGCACTCGCTAATGACTCAGAAGCTGACTCAAAAGCAATATGATTCAAATCACCAATAACATCAACGGTTGCTTGATCCGCATTCGATACAGCATGAGTTGCGATTTCAGCACTCTCAATCGTTGATTCAATCGATGTGCTTTTTGTATCCAGATCAAAATCAATTGTTCCAAAATCCACAACTGGATTTTCTTCAGCCAATTCTTGCGACGCCAAGTTATGCTTCTTAGCAGAATTTTCAGGCAATAACGGAGCATCAAATTGATTTGAATCTTCTAAGCTTGGTATATCCAGATCAAAGTCCAAACTACCTACGTCAAACGATTCTGCTTCGCTCACTTTAGCATTTAAAGGCGCATCGTCTTCAGTCAAGCCAGATGCAGTGTCAATGATACTAATGGACTCTAGCATGTCGTCCGAAAGAGAATTTCCAAGCAACGCTTCTGGATCTAATTCGTCCAATGGTTGTGTACTTGCGCCTAGACCAGACCCTGCTTGCATGGCAGCTTGCGCTTTCCCACCAGCATAAAGCGGGTTAGTTGACTCCAACACCACTCCCATTGAAGCAGCCTGCGCCCACTCTTCGCCTTCGCCACTAGTCATTCCGTATAACTCACTTGCCAAACGCTCAAATGATCTTGGATCCTTACGATTGTAGTAAATTTCCAATAGTTTCACTCTTACCGCATGCCTATCCGGTTGGGTACGCAATGCCTCTTTGAGAATTTCTTCAGCTTGAGAATCTCTACCATAAGCGATATAAACATCTGCTTCAGCAATAGGATCAACTTCGTTAGCATCAAGCTGACTAGAGGAAGGCGCAAAATTTGAATTAAAAACACTATTGTTGGTATCAACACTCTGCCCACCAGTTGAGCCAAACATAGAGTTGGCCTTCATACTAGAACCGGTCAAGATGCTGTCGTCAAATTGCTGAGATTTTTTCTTACGAAGAGTTGTAAAAATACCAAATGCCGCGATGAGTGCTGCAATAATTCCGACAGGAATAACTAAACCACTCTCCATCACGCTTTCAAAAAAACTCGGCTCTGGCGGTGGAGGCGGAGCTACTTTCTTCTTTGCTACTGAAGCAACTGCTGATGCTTGTACAGGAGAAGGAGCAGAAACAGGTGGTGCAGAAACTACGGCAACAGACGCACTCGCAGAAGCGCTAGCGGATGCGATAACAGGTACCGCAGATGCTGAAACAGTATTTGACGGCGCAACTTTTGCACTCGCCACTTTCGTTTCAAGCTTTGCAGTCGCTGCAGCTTGCTTATCGGCCATTTCTTTGTCTTTTATATCTCTCAATTTAGAAAGTTTAGTTAGCTCAGCAACATTTTTCTCCAGCTCTTTAACTCTCGAATTAGCATCGGCAATGGCCTTATCCTTAGCGATTTTATCTTCTTCAGCGTTAGCTTTGGTAATTCCCGATTTTGAAGTCGCATTTGGAGAGGCTTTAGACAGTTTCAATTTGTCTAAGGCTTCATTAGTTGCGGTAGGTACTTCTTTCACCTTTGTCGTGATAGTGCCGCTAACCGCCTGTTTGCTACTTTCGGATTTTTGTGGTGGCGCATCTGCAACTTGTCCAGCCAGTTTATTTCGGTACGAATTAAAATCTGCGGCATGGGCCATAACGACAGAATGAGACTCGCCAGAACTATTTGCTCTGCTATTTTCCGCATCTGGAATCGACAATATTTGCCCAACTTTCAGGCGATTCATATTATTTCCAGCAAACGCTTGTGGATTAGCCTTGTAAAGACTGACCAACATTTGGTCAAGTGAAACACCTTCATTTCTGTACTCGCCAGCAACCTTACTCAGTGTATCACCTGACTTTACGCGGTAATCTCCTGATGCGCGGGGTTCTTTACTTGCCTCAGAAGGTTTGTCCAAAACTCGTTTTTGAGCGACTGGCGATGCAGCGACATCAGCATGCGGTACATCTTGTGGCAATGACTTTGCTGATGACGAAACTTGAGGGGTAGTTGCTATATTGACAGGGTTAGCAACTTGTGCTGATTGACTATTTCTCAATTCGGCAGGATCAAGCAAGAAAGTGTATTCACGCAACAACTTACCATTACTAGAATTCATTTCTAGTAACAGATCAACAAATGGTTCATTCATTGCTTGAGGCGACGTAACTCGAATCACATAACCAGCACCACGCGCTTCAACTGCAAAACGCATGGAGAGCAGAGCTGGATTAAAATCAATGCTTGCCTGCTTAAATGCGTCAACAGAGGCCAATTTTGGAGCTAAGGATAAGACTTCGTCCTTATTAGGAAAAGTCAACTCGATCTCAGCTCTCAAAGGCTGCCCCAGCGCCGAAAGTACCGTAAGCCGACCAAGACCAGTAGCGTTCGCATTCGACAAAAGCAACAAAGAAGAAGCTACAGCGACTCCCAGCACTTTGCGTCCCAGAGAAGTCATCGGTAAGCGTTTATAATTATGCATTTTATTGGACATTTTATTGGGGAATTTAGTAAATTCAGTTAGCGACCGCAATTGATATTACAAAAAGCGTCATATTGTCTCAAGATAACATTTCAATCCTAGTCATGCAAGCTTAACGCTATTTGCAACTATGGTAAATACATTAAGACACTAAACCAAGCTATAAACTGTATAAAACGTTGTTACCGTTTGACAATTGAAGAATACAACAACAATTTTCGCGCAAATAAGACAATAAGGAGTGAAATTTCACTCCTTATATCTTCTCCGTCGAATTAAATCAATTGGTAAATCATTACCATCAATCCTCAATCAAGATGCGCAACATGCGGCGTAATGGTTCTGCGGCGCCCCAAAGCAACTGATCACCCACAGTAAATGCTGACAAATATTCACCACCCATTTGCATCTTACGCAAACGTCCAACTGGAATTGTCAGACTGCCCGTCACTGCAGCAGGCGTCAAATCACGCATAGATGCCTCCCGGTTATTCGGCACCAGCTTAACCCATTGATTATTTTGCGAGATGATGTCATTAATTTCGTCTAACGGAACATCTTTCTTGAGTTTGATCGTCAAGGCTTGTGAATGACAACGCATTGCTCCGACGCGCACGCACAAACCATCTACCGGAATTGCTTTAGCAGAAAATCCTTCACCTCTTCCAAGAATTTTATTGGTTTCTGCACCTGCTTTCCATTCTTCCTTAGAAACGCCATTGTGCATATCCTTGTCTATCCAAGGAATCAAATTGCCAGCAAGAGGAACGCCAAATTGTTTGGTCTCATCTCCAGAGAAACTGTGCTGTTTAGCCAAAACCTTACGATCAATTTCCAAAATTGCCGCGGCAGGATTATCTAACAGCGACTTCACCTCAGCATTGATTGCGCCGAACTGAGTTAATAATTCACGCATATGCTGCGCACCGCCGCCTGATGCGGCCTGGTAGGTCATGGAAGACATCCAGTCCACCAAATCATGTTGAAACAAGCCGCCCAAGCCCATCAACATACAAGACACGGTGCAATTACCGCCTACGTAATTTCTCACTCCTTTGTTTAGGGCTGATTTGATCACGCTCAGATTAACCGGATCGAGCACGATAACCGCATCTTCGTTCATACGCAGAGTTGAAGCTGCATCGATCCAATAGCCATTCCAACCTGCCGCACGAAGTTGAGGGAAGATTTCTGAAGTGTAATCGCCGCCTTGGCAAGTAATAATAATGTCGCACTTCTTCAATGCATCAATATCATTTGCGTCTTTTAATGTTTTTTCATTTTTTGCCATTGCAGGGGCAGCGCCACCTGTATTGGATGTAGAAAAAAACACCGGTTCAATATGAGCAAAATCGCCCTCTTCCTGCATGCGTTGCATTAAGACTGAACCCACCATTCCACGCCAACCTACCAAACCAACTAGTTTCATCATCTTTCCCTAATATTTGCAGGATCACCTGCGGATTACACAACGATATAATTCTCTAACTTAGTCAATGAACTAAACTAATTAACTAAGCTAATGCTTTCACTACAGCAGTGCCCATCTCAAGCGTACCAACTTTCATCGTGCCAGTCTCAAAAATATCTGGTGTGCGCAAGCCTTGCGACAATACTTTCTTCACCGCGTTTTCTATACGATCCGCCTGCTCCGCTTTACCAAATGAAAAACGTAACATCATCGCTGCAGACAAAATTGTCGCAAGTGGATTCGCTACACCTTTTCCGGCGATATCTGGTGCTGAGCCATGTGAAGGTTCGTATAGTCCTTTGTTATTTGCATCCAGCGAAGCGGACGGCAGCATGCCAATAGAACCCGTTAACATCGCGGCAGCATCGGACAAAATATCGCCGAACATATTGCCAGTCACCAGCACATCAAATTTCTTCGGTGCGCGTACTAATTGCATTGCCGCGTTATCGACATACATGTGATCCAGTGCGACATCAGGATATTCTTTATGCACTTCAATGACGATGTCCTTCCAAAACTGAAAAGTCTCGAGAACGTTTGCCTTATCGACACTAGTCAAACGCTTATCGCGTTTTTGTGCTGCTTGAAATGCCACATGCGCTATACGTCGGATCTCGCCTTCCGCATAACGCATGGTATCAAAGCCCTCACGCTGCCCCTTGAAAGGACCATCGGGGCAAATGCGCACGCCACGCGGTTGGCCGAAATAAATATCTCCGGTCAATTCACGGATGATTAAAATATCTAATCCAGAGACAACCTCTGGTTTCAAGGTAGAAGCACCTGCCAGTTCAGGATACAAAATCGCAGGGCGCAGATTGGCAAATAAGTTCAGATTTTTACGCAATCCGAGAATTGCCTGTTCGGGTCGCAACGAGCGTTCCAAGCTATCGTATTTCCAATCGCCGACCGATCCAAATAAAATCGCATCTGCATCTTGTGCCAGTTTTAAGGTGGCTTCTGGCAAGGGATGTCCGGAAGCCTCATATCCAGCGCCACCTACAGGAGCCATCTCCATCTCGAAAGATTCACCAAGCGCATTCAACACTTTTACAGCTTGCTCAACAATTTCAGGGCCAATGCCGTCACCTGGCAAAATTGCAATTTTCATGTTCTTAATTAGTAAAATTAAATAGTATTCACGAGCCAAGGCTGCGCGACAATATGGCGCTCTTCAAAAGCTCGAATTTTATCCGCCTGGCGCAAAGTCAAGCCAATATCATCCAGACCATTGAGCAAGCAGTATTTTCTAAATGCATCGACTTCAAATGGATAGCTAGCGCTGCCATTTGTCGTCGTGACTATCTGCTTGTCGAGATCAACAACCAATCGATATCCTGGAAACGCTTTTACCTCGTCAAACAAATGATCAATGCTTTGCTCAGGCAGTACGATAGGTAGCAAGCCATTCTTAAAACAATTATTAAAGAAAATATCTGCAAAGCTTGGGGCAATCACGACGCGAAAACCATATTGATCTAAGGCCCAAGGTGCATGCTCTCTCGAAGAGCCGCAGCCAAAATTTTTGCGCGTCAATAAGATGGATGCGCCTTGATAGCGAGCCTGATTCAATACAAAATCCGGATTGAGCGGACGCCTGCTATTATCGGCACCCGGCTCACCATGATCCAGATAGCGCCACTCATCAAACAGATTTGGGCCAAAACCACTTCGTTTAATCGATTTTAAGAATTGCTTAGGAATAATCGCATCAGTATCAACATTTGCCCTATCCATGGGTGCGACTAAACCATCGAGTAAAGTAAATTTTTCCATAATTATTTTTTCGCTGCGTCTTCCATTTTTTCACCCACTTTTTTAACATCTTGACCAAAACCATGCACCGTATTGCAGCCCGCTAAAAACAATACACTGAGAACAAGCGCAAATAATTTATTCATTTTCAATTCTCCAAAAGTCAACGCAAATTGCGTACATCAATAAAATGACCCGCTATACCTGCGGCAGCAGCCATCGCAGGTGAAACCAAATGCGTGCGGCCACCTTGCCCTTGGCGACCTTCAAAATTACGATTCGACGTAGACGCACACCGCTCACCTGGCTCTAATCTATCGGCATTCATTGCCAGACACATAGAGCAACCTGGTTCACGCCACTCAAAACCAGCATCAAGAAAAATTCTATCCAAACCTTCACGTTCTGCCTGCTCTTTCACCAATCCAGAACCAGGAACCACCATCGCTAACTTAACGTTTGATGCGCGAAATTTACCTCGAACCACAGATGCGGCAGCGCGTAAATCTTCAATGCGGGAATTGGTACAAGAACCAATAAAAATTTTATCGATACGTATATCCTGAATCGCCATATTTGGCTTCAAGGCCATATAAGCGAGTGCCTTTTCCATGGCATCACGCTTCACTAAATCTTTTTCAAGATCTGGATCCGGAACGCGACTATCGATAGCCACCACCATTTCCGGCGACGTACCCCAAGTTACTTGCGGTTTAATTTCGTTCGCATTGAGTGTCACGACCATATCAAACTTAGCACCGACATCTGTATGTAAATCACGCCAGTATTCAACCGCGCGATCCCAATGTGGTCCCACCGGTGACAATGGCCGACCTTTAACGTAATCAATCGTAACTTGGTCTACCGCAATCATGCCGGCACGAGCTCCCGCTTCAATTGCCATATTGCAGACCGTCATACGACCTTCCATCGAAAGGCCGCGGATAGTCGATCCGGCAAACTCAATTGCATAACCAGTACCGCCAGCGGTACCGATTTTACCGATAACCGCCAGAACAACATCTTTTGCAGTCACGCCGACAGGCATTGCTCCATCTACTTGCACCAACATGGATTTAGATTTTTTGGCGATCAAGGTTTGCGTAGCAAGGACATGCTCAACTTCCGAAGTGCCAATACCATGCGCCAGGCAGGCAAAAGCGCCATGCGTAGAAGTATGTGAGTCGCCACAAACAACCGTCATCCCAGGCAAGGTTGCGCCTTGCTCAGGCCCGATGACATGAACAATGCCCTGGCGTTTGTCGTTCATATTAAAGTAGGTTAAGCCGAATTGCTTGGCGTTCGCATCCAGCGTTTCCACCTGCAAACGCGAGGTCGCGTCATCGATTCCGTTGATACGGTTGGTCGTTGGTACATTGTGATCAGCCACAACCAGGTTTGCCGATACGCGCCAAGGCTGGCGGCCAGCTAAACGTAGGCCGTCAAAGGCCTGTGGACTGGTAACTTCATGTAGCAAATGCCGGTCAATATATAAAATGGCAGTGCCATCTCCGTCAGAATGAACTACGTGGGATTCCCAAAGTTTATCGTAAAGCGTTTTAAGCATGATCGGATGTCTATATGGAGTAAATCGTTAAGCTGAATTTCGTTTAGCTCTTGATTATGCCACAATTGTGCAATGCAAAACCGCACAAACACATCAATTTAAGGGATGCAGATCCAATACAAAAATCCAAAAATTAGAAAAAAACAAAATATTCATCCGAAATTTCAAACAATGAAAGCTTTTTTCCAGCTTATATTCAGCGCCGCAAATTTTTCTTCAAAACTACTTGCCTATATCAACGTCACCACATTGTGCGCGATGGCGCAATGCATGATCCATGAGCACCAACGCCAACATTGCCTCGGCAATCGGTGTGGCACGTATGCCGACACAAGGATCGTGACGCCCAAAAGTCTCAACCATAACGGGATTACCATCTTTATCTATTGAGCGACGCGGCGTCCGGATAGAGGAAGTCGGTTTAATTGCGATCGACACAGTAATATCTTGACCAGTAGAGATACCACCTAACACACCACCGGCGTTATTCCCGACAAAACCGTCTGGCGTCAACTCGTCACCATGCTCTGAACCGCGTTGTGCAATCGATTTAAAACCGGCGCCAATCTCGACACCCTTTACGGCATTGATACCCATCATGGCGTAGGCAATTTCGGCATCAAGCTTGTCATAAATCGGCTCTCCTAAACCCACTGGAACCTGACTCGCCACCACATCAATACGGGCGCCAATTGAATCCCCATCTTTGCGCAAGGCATCCATATACTCTTCGAGCTGAAGAATAACATCGGCGTTATTGGTTGGCGCGAAAAATGGATTACCAGAGACGTATTCCCACGAGTCAAATGGAATAACAATCTCACCTAACTGGCTCATGCCGCCCGTGAAGGTCGTACCATATTGCTGGAACAGCCATTTTTTTGCGATTGCTGCAGCGCCAACTACTGGTGCCGTTAAGCGAGCAGAAGAACGTCCACCGCCACGCGGATCACGGATACCGTATTTATGCCAATAGGTATAATCGGCATGCCCTGGGCGGAAAGTTTCAGTGATATTTCCATAATCTTTACTACGCTGATCTTCATTACGAATCAATAATGCGATCGGCGTACCAGTGGTTTTCCCTTGATAAACACCGGACAAGATCTCAACCGTATCGGATTCTTGACGTTGCGTGACATGCCGGGAAGTCCCCGGTTTTCTTCGATCAAGTTCAGGTTGAATATCTGCCTCAGATAACAATAAACCGGGAGGACATCCATCAATGACACAACCGATCGCTGGCCCGTGAGACTCACCAAAGGTTGTTACCGTAAATATGCTACCAAAAGTATTACCAGACATAGTGTTCGCAAAAGAATGAAAAAATTTGACATATTTTAACAGCGATCAGCAGTTACTCAGGTGAAAGCAACGCTAGCACCGAGGGAATTTAAGGAAAATTGCTATCAAATCACTTTTTTTCTCCAAAAACGATGATTTCCCATGTATTCTTGTTTTATACTCACCTTCAGGTTTTGCATCCAGCGATATTCAGACCGTTGAACATCTATAAATTTAGAAGATAAAATCAATCTTGGAGACAAACCACAGATGAACGCGTTAACCCATTCTTCCGAAGACGATCTGATTTTTTTGGATGAACTTGAGGCATATGAAACCTCGCCTATCGTAAAAACATCATCGACATGGCGCATCATGATTATTGATGATGATCCAGATGTTCACTCAGCAACCACTTTTGCCCTTGGTAGCTTGGAAATCCAGTCACGTGCATTAAGTTTTTTACATGCATATTCAGCGGCAGAAGCACGAGATATTTTAGAGAATGAAAGTGATATTGCCATCATCTTGCTTGATGTGGTGATGGAACAAGAAGATGCTGGACTTCAATTAGTAAGTTACGTTCGCAAAACCTTGGGAATGGCGGATGTACGTATTATTCTTCGCACCGGACAGCCAGGATACGCACCAGAAATTGATGCCATTCGTGATTACGATATCAATGATTACAAGACCAAGTCAGAGCTCACGCGTACTAAACTTTATACTGCGGTAACTTCCGCGATTCGCTCATATGAGCAAATTTGCGCTATCTCAACTAGTCGCCGAGCTTTGGAATTAATCATCAAAGCCAGCACCGAGCTCTTAGCGCTACAAGGATTGCAAAATTTTGCCACTGGTGTTTTGCAACAAATCATTAGCTTATTAGCAAATCAAACTGAAGGATTTGTATGCACCAAACAAGTTCTTGATGAAACTACAAACGAAATAAATGAATTAACTATCATTGCCGCAAGCAATGGATTCTCGGATTACCTCAATCAATCAATTAACGAGGCGACTAACGCCACAATTCAAGCGTCGTTGCATCAAGCTATACAAGCACGCCATCATTTGTATCAAAGTGAATCGACAGTTCTTTACTTTGGCAATATCAAGAATCAAGACCTGACTGTGTACTTGAACACAGGCCTACACCTTAACGAATTAGATAAACGATTATTGGAAGTATTTTGTAGCAATATTTCGGTCGGCCTAGATAACGTCATGCTGACGTCAAGTCTGCACAATTACGCCTTCTATGATCCATTAACAGGATTGTCCAATCGATTAAAATTACTGCAAACCTTAAATGAAACTCTTGACTCGCCTCTTAAACAAGGTACTGTACTATCGTTAATAGACATCGATCATTTTGCCGAAACCAATGATGCATTAGGTCATCAATTTGGCGATTTGCTTCTGTGCGCGGTTGCGCAGCGTTTAGTCAACATTTTTGGCAATGATTGCCAGTTGGCGCGCGTAGGAAGCGATACTTTCGCCCTAATGGGCAAAGAAACCAGGGTGAGCCCTGATGCGATCCTAGCCTTATTCTCACTACCGTTCGACGTAGACAATCAGGTTGTCCAATTATCTGCCACCATAGGATTGGTCAAACTCATGGATTGCGATGGAGATGGCTCTGAGGCATTTAAAAACACAAATATCGCACTAAAAAGAGCCAAAACACACCACCGATCTGGCTACGCCTATTTCACCCGTGATATGGGTGTCGAAATTCGCGAACGGGTCCGCATGATGCACAAGTTGCGGAGCGCATTTGAGAATGAGCACTTATTTTTAGTCTTCCAACCGCAAGTCGATATGCGCACTGGCCAAGCCTTAGGCGCTGAAGCCTTGATTCGATGGAAAACCGAAGAAGGAGAATTTATTCCTCCTGATCAGTTTATTCCCATTGCTGAATATTCTGGCCTCATCGTGAATATTGGTGAGTGGGTGCTTCGTTCGGCATGTTTCGAGTTAGTGCACTTGCGTAGTTGTGGCTACACTAACTTTCAGATGGCCGTCAACGTTTCTCAAGCTCAATTCTCGCATCCCCTGTTCATGCAAACGCTTCACCGCGCGCTACACGACTCCAAAGCACCGCCAGATTGTATAGAGCTTGAAATCACTGAATCAATGGCAATGGAAGATCCCGATCTATTGATCAAAACTTTGCATCAAATTAAGCAATTGGGAATTCGAGTATCAATTGACGACTTCGGAACAGGTTTTTCTTCGCTAAGTCATCTACAAAAACTTGATGTTGATAAACTTAAAATAGATCGCGCTTTTGTCAACGAAATCAAAGACAGCTCGGGTGACGGCAGTATCGCCAAAATGGTTGTTCAGCTTGGACAAAGTCTCAATATGGAAATCATCGCCGAAGGGGTTGAAACGACCATGCAAGCAGAGACCCTGCTCTCTTTTGGCTGCCACCTTGCGCAAGGTTATCTTTATTCAAGACCAATGGCTAAAGAAGATTTATACGCTTGGTTAAAAACAAAAAGTTTACCCTAAGTTTACTCCCTCAGATTTTTTCAAGCGTTAAATTCTACGCTCACACGCATTAATTCGATGTTCAATTTACCATTGCTTCTTTTATTTCATCCTCAATTCAAACACTCCGTTTGACCAATATTTCCATTCTGCACCGTGAATTTTGCAGACTGTCGCAAGCCCATGGTCAAAACATGCGTTCATCGTTAAAGTAACAGCATGTACTGAGAAAGTACGAAGAGTGGCAAGCTCACTTTTTGATACTGTCCAGTGAAGAAATTTCCATCTACAAAAAGAAGTTGATCATGAATCCCGACACCATTCAAAGCATAAAAGAACAAAGCGCAATATTTATTCGATGGCTTAGCAAAGCTTTTGATCAAACAGCGGCATGGGTGACCACTTTGTCATGGTGGAAATTTTTCTTGTTCGCGATGATTACCATGACCGCTGGCGCTATCTTACAAGATACCCTGTTTTCGACAGAAGAACGGGTAATCGTTCATAAAAAGCATACGCCAAATAAAACCAGTGGAACGAAGCACATCATTGATGGCGATACCAATGTTGAAATTGATGGCACTGGTATTCATATTCGAAAAAATAGCCCTAATGGAAAAGACAAACCTATTGAAATTGATGAAAATGGAATTCAAACTGCAAAAGATGGTATTGACAAGGCGTCCAAGTCAACGCCGGCCACTCCAGCAGCATCGTCGCCAATGGGTCTGGAGATCGGTGAAAACGATATTCACATCAAGCTGCCGCCTGAAATATCTCAAAAAATCAGTGATGAAATTCAAAATGCCGTGGCGGATGCTGCAGATGAAGAAATGAAAACTTACCAAAAAAATTCGACTAAATGGTTTGTTAATTTTGTCATGTTGCTTGTTTTCGGACTATTCGGAATGAAAGCGCTCATGGGTGGAAAAGTTCGAGCTGATGAAAAAGCAAAAGAAGCAAATAGCATTGCCGAAAAAGAAGCCTTACTTAGGCAAGTGAGCGAAGCGCAGATGCAAATGATGCAAGCTCAAGTTGAACCGCATTTTCTATTTAACACTCTGGCCTCAGTAGAATATTTGATAGAAACTGACCCGCCACGTGCTGCAGCCATGCAACGCAGCTTAATTTCTTACTTGCGTGCTGTGTTACCGCAAATGCGTGAAAATGGCGCGACCACCAATCTTGGGCGAGAAGCAGACATGGTTAAATCTTACCTCGATCTGCTCAAAATGCGCATGGAAGAACGTTTGGAGATTGATTTCATCATGCCAGAAGGCTTGCGAAGTGCATCATTTCCACCAATGATGTTGCAGTCTTTAGTCGAAAATGCGATTAAACACGGATTGGAAGTAAAAGCTGAAGGTGGCACCTTACAATTTAGAGCGGAAGTAGCGCACAACAAATTGCGTGTCACTGTCACAGACAACGGCCTTGGATTTGGTGCAAAACCAACTAATGGAACTGGGCTAGGTCTGCAAAATATCCGGGAAAGACTGAAGTTGATTTACAAAGAAAAAGCGCAAATGATCATCACCCCTAACCAACCTACTGGTGTTTGCGTTACCATAGAAATTCCTTACGAACTAGCTAACTAAACGATATTTATCTGATTATGCCAACTGCAATTATTGCTGACGATGAAAGAATGATGCGTGACCAGTTAAAGTCACGCCTGGAACAAGTTTGGCCAGAGCTGCAAATTTTAGGCGAAGCCAAGAACGGTGAAGAAGCCATACAAATGGTAACGACACATAATCCAGATTTGGTTTTTTTAGATATTAGAATGCCGGTCAAGACTGGGCTAGAAGCGGCAAAAGAGATTGGAGATAAAGCCCACGTTGTTTTCATTACTGCTTACGATCAGTATGCGATAGAAGCCTTTGACCAAGGTGCGGTTGATTATGTATTAAAGCCCGCCGACGTCGAACGTCTTTCCCGAACAGTTGACCGATTAAAGTCACGACTGGCAAGCGCAGCGCAACCTAATGATATGAGTGCGATGTTGTCGGAATTAGCAAAACAAATGGGCATTGTCGCAAAGCCCAATTATTTACATTGGATACAGGCATCAATTGGGCAAGAATTGCGTTTGATCCCTGTGGAAGAAATATTATTTTTTCAATCGGATGAAAAATACACCCGAGTACAAACTGCGACCTATGAAGCGCTAATCAGAAAGCCGGTGCGTGATCTTATCGAAGAGCTCGATCCATCACTCTTTTGGCAGATTCACCGCTCCACTTTAGTCAACGCAAAAGCGATTTCTGGTGTAGTGCGCGATATGCGTGGTCGGCACTTGGTACAAATCAAAGGATCAACTGAAAAGCTTGAAGTGAGCCGTAGTTTTGTGCATTTATTCAAGCAAATGTAAAACGATTTGATTTATAAAAACTCTAACTGGTATAACGACGGTTAACATTGCATCAAGCGCTTTTTCACCACATCCCAAACTCGTCAAGCTAGTCGCTCACATTGTGGTGTTGGAATAAGATGCATCTGAATCCTATCTACCCGCTTCCTCAATTTTAATTTTTAATGTTATTCGAACGCAATTCTGCATTTACGCACTAGGAAAGTCTCGGAAGGATAATTTTCCAGCCATGTGATTGCAGCGTCTTCACTAATTTTCCCATGAAGATAATTGCATTGCCGCTTCCTGTTCCCGATTTTGATGCCTTCACGCCCGACATATTGCATTTCGTCGCAGCTTACTTTCAAGTTGCGCAGCTCTTGGATAAAGTGCTGACATCGCAACAAGGTATTGATAAATCAATTACACGGATCCACAAATGAAAACCGCAAACAAAATATTTTACTCAGTCGTTCTGGCTAAATTATTAGCAATTGGTCTCGTTGTTTTTGCGGCAACGTCTCAAAGTAAGATGAATATTCAAGTTAATCCAGATAACGAATTTACCAAAACAACAATTGAACAAACAAGTGTCAAGCCAATTCAAACTGTTCTTATTTCAACGACACGTCTGAGTTTGGAAGAAAAACTCAATATGGACTTAAATCAAGCGCGCACTCTACAGGCGAATGTACAATTCAACAAGAAAATTCGTAAGATTGCATGAAGTACGCAAACGTCCATGACATGTTGGTTAAAATAACAATGCATCATTTATATTGGCATTAGAAAAAAATTTAAACGAAACATTTAAATTTATACAAATTCATTTAGAATGTTGAGCAATCATGTTAAAAAAATCCATTTTCCTAGGTTTATTGCTGTCCAGCACACTGACTGGTGCGGCGTTTTGCCGAGAATTGTTGACACTGGTCATGTCTGTTCCTATATCTCAGCAAGATGGTCGTGGCCAGGAATTACCAACAGCAAGTGCCGCTTCGCAATCTCCAATGACCTTAGATAGAAGCGGTATGGATAAGGCTTCGGTTCATCTGCAAATTCTTCAACAGTCGACTTCGCACTTTTCTGAAACAGCACAAGTTAAGAAACCAGCTGTTGATGACAAAAAATTGTTGATTAAGTCGCAAAGTAATTCATAAATATGTCTTGGCGTTTTATCGCTGTGGCTAGCCTGGCCTAAACTTAACGCGCCTCAGCATCCAACTTACGTAAGTAAGCCAATTTTTCGGCAATCTTAATTTCTAAGCCTCGTGGCACGGGTTGATACCATCGCTGCCCTTCCAGGCCTTCTGGCAAATACGTCTCTCCCGCCACATACGCATCCGGCTCATCGTGCGCGTAGCGATATAATTTTCCGTAACCTAGTTCCTTCATTAACTTGGTAGGTGCATTGCGTAAATGTTCTGGCACAGTTCGAGATTTATCTTTTGAAATAAAGGCTCGCACTGCGTTATAGGCGTTATACACGGCATTCGATTTTGCCGCACACGCGAGGTAAATCACGGCCTCCGCCAATGCTAATTCGCCTTCTGGTGAGCCTAAACGTTCGTAAGTCTCCGCTGCATCCAAGGTAATTCGCAGCGCACGTGGGTCAGCCAGACCGATGTCTTCACTTGCCATTCTTACGATGCGCCGCGCCAGATATCGAGGATCGGCACCGCCATCAAGCATACGCACAAACCAATACAAGGCAGCATCAGGGTTAGATCCACGCACTGATTTATGCAATGCGGAAATCTGATCATAGAATGCATCACCGCCATTATCAAAGCGCCGCAGCGCATCACCCAAACATTCGGCGAGCAATGAAAGATCAACCTCTTGGACGCCCTTAGTCTTCGCCACACGAGCACTAATATCGAGATTATTCAACAGCTTACGGCCATCACCATCCGCACTGGCGATCAAGCTAAGTTTGGCCTCTGCAGTAAATTGTAAGCCATCCAATTCTTGCCGACAGGCGCGATCAATCATCATATCAAGATCGTCATCAGTCAAGGATTTCAACACGTAAACGGAAGCGCGCGACAGCAAAGCACTATTGACTTCAAACGAAGGATTCTCGGTTGTCGCACCGATGAAGGTGAACAAACCACTTTCCACATGCGGCAAAAAAGCGTCTTGCTGACTTTTATTGAAACGATGCACTTCATCGACAAACAAGATCGTACGGCGTTGCGAATTTACTCGTAAGATTTGAGCACGTTCTACTGCTTCACGGATGTCTTTGACGCCTGAAAGTACTGCAGAAAGCGCGATGAATTCAAAATGAAAATCATCGGCCATTAAGCGTGCTAGCGTAGTTTTACCGACGCCTGGTGGCCCCCACAATATCATCGAATGCGGCTCACCAGATTCAAATGCGACACGCAAAGGTTTGCCACTTCCAAGCAAATGTTGTTGGCCTATGACTTCATCAAGTTTGACCGGTCGCATGCGCTCGGCCAGAGGAGTATTTTTGTAGGTTGCGTTCATTGCCGAAAAACGTCAGCCCCGCTTGGAACGACGAATTTAAATTGATCCGCCTTAAACACAGGATTTCTTTCAACGTTTTTAAGGGTTACCAAAGAAATTTGTCCAAAACTATCGCGCAACTCTAAGGCAACTGGCAATCCATCCTTCATGCCTATGCCTATATGCTCGAATTGGCTGTCTTTCGTTTTAGGAATCGCCTCAAGCCATTCCAGATCTTGTTTGACACCAACTTCTTTGAGTGTGAAATTTTTTTCCAATTCGCTACCGCCAAACAAAATCGCTGCAGGGCTAGCGCCAAGTGCGCCACCCAGGGCTTTTATGGTCACTTGATTCAAATCTTTATCGTAGATGTAGAGCTGATCTCCATCCGTCTGTAAGGATTGTTCGTAGGGCTTGGTATAAGCCCAGATAAATTTTCCGGGGCGGGCAAACATGAAGCTACCAAGCGCCGTCTTACTTACCTTGGCTTTTCCTTCCTGCATCTTTATTTGTTGCTGAGAAAATTCACCTTTTGCGCTTTTGGTATTCGCAACAAAACTCTTAAATTGTTCGAGGGCAGTAGCATGTGATGACATCGGCAAAGCAATGCTCATCAAACAAAAAATGGCAATTTTTAAAGTTTTTTTCAAAATGTATCCTGTTTAAGTTCTCTAACATCGCCTCTAAGCTATCGTCAATGCGATGATGCAACTAACCTATCAACGCTACTACTCAGAATTTCCAGCGGGAACCAAAATCTCCCGGTTTCCGTTGGATTGCATAGTTGAAACGATCCCGCTAGTTTCCATTTGTTCCAGCAAACGCGCAGCGCGATTGTAACCAATGCGTAAATGGCGTTGAACCAATGAGATCGACGCTCTGCGATTTTTAAGTACGATAGCGACCGCCTGATCATACAAAGCATCGGCTTCGCCTCCGCCCTCGCCCGCAGGCATTCCGTCAGCACCCTCCTCCAGCACACCGCCCTCCAGAATACCTTCAACATAATTCGGCTCGCCTTGTGCCTTTAAATGTTTAACGACACGATGCACTTCTTCATCTGAAACAAAAGCACCATGGACCCGCACTGGCAATCCCGTGCCCGGTGGCATATATAGCATGTCACCCATACCAAGCAATGCCTCCGCCCCCATCTGATCAAGGATAGTGCGTGAGTCAATTTTACTACTCACCTGAAACGCAATACGGGTAGGAATATTTGCCTTGATCAAACCAGTAATCACATCGACTGAAGGACGTTGGGTTGCCAAAATTAAATGTAAGCCTGCTGCCCGCGCTTTTTGCGCAATACGCGCAATTAACTCTTCCACCTTCTTGCCGACCACCATCATCAGATCGGCAAGCTCATCGATAATGATCACGATGGTAGGTAATTTATCCAGCGGCTCAGGTGCGTCAGGAGTCAGACTGAATGGATTTGGGATAAGTTCCTCGCGCTTTTCAGCTTCGACAATTTTGGCGTTATATCCGGCCAGATTTCGCACACCGAGTTTCGACATGAGTTTATAGCGGCGCTCCATCTCCGCCACAGCCCAATTCAAGGCATGTGCCGCCTGACGCATGTCTGTTACTACAGGTGCCAGCAAATGGGGAATGCCTTCATACACAGACATTTCCAACATCTTAGGGTCAATCAAAATCATCCGCACATCATGTGGATCGGATTTATACAACAGTGACAAAATCGTCGCATTAATCCCTACCGATTTACCAGAACCGGTCGTGCCCGCAACCAGTAAATGCGGCATTTTTGCCAAATCTGCAACCACTGGGTGACCCGCGATATCCTTGCCCAAGGCAATCGTCAGGCTTGAGGCACTATCGTTATAGATTTTAGAGCCCAAAATCTCAGTGAGCCGCACAATTTGACGTTTGGGATTGGGCAGTTCCAATCCCATATAATTTTTACCCGGAATGGTTTCGACGACCCGTATCGAAGTCAGTGACAATGAACGCGCCAAATCGCGCGCCAGACCGACGATCTGACTTCCCTTGACGCCCATTGCCGGCTCGATCTCGTATCGCGTAATAACGGGACCCGGATACGCCGCAATGACCTTAGCCTCGACACCGAAATCTGACAGTTTCTTCTCAATCAAGCGGCTAGTAAATTCAAGCGTCTCGATGCTCACTGTTTCTTGTGTAGCTGGCGCATCGTCTAATAAGGACAAAGGCGGCAAATTGCTATCGGGCATGTCGTTGAACAAGGAGACTTGCCGCTCTTTTTCAACCCGCTCCGATTTCTGCACTGCCACCACTTGCGGTTCAATTCGTACCGGCGGCGCTTCGACAATTTTTGCGCGCTCCTGAACCACAAGTTCGTCACGTTTGACCGCAGCAGTTTGTCCTACTTTCCTATCTTCACGATCAGCATATTTATTCTGTACAAATTCAAACACCGACTCAATTACTCTACCCACGTTCTCAGCAACCAACAACCATGAAATATGAAAATACAGGCTTAAACCGAGGACGAAAAACAGTAACAATAACAAGGTTGATCCATTAGGACCAAATGCGGGCGCTACAAATTTTCCAATTTCCTCTCCTATGTATCCACCCGGTTTTCCGGGCAAGGTAAAAGTAAACGAGCGCATACGAGAAAATTCGATGCCCATACTCCCTATCATTAGAACTATGAAACCAGCCAACTTAATAAATTTTTCATATTCGTGTGGATTTTCTCCTGCGAGTTCAGAAAGTAATTGTTTATTTAACTTTCGATAGTCGCTCCACACAAAACGTATTAAAGCAATACAAAACCACCAAGCCGAAAATCCAAAAATAGAAAGGAATAAGTTTGCTAACCATGCACCGACTTTGCCCCCCCAATTGTGAATTTTAGGAACTTCAATTGAATGCGCCCAACCCGGATCACTCGGATTAAAGCTGATAAAAACCAATATCAAATATGAACAAATTGCGGCAAACAAGATCCATCGCGCTTCAGTCAATAAAATGACGAGCCGGTTTGGCAAAGGTGGGACAGGCGTATTATTGCGATTGCGGGTATAAGCTTCGTTGGTATTAGTCATAGATTAAAGGTAAAACAACCAGGCGCGATGGTAAGACAAAAACGTTCACAAGAAATCATGCCAGTCTATCATCTTCGATTCAAGTTTCCACCTCGATTTGTCTACTAGATATTCGTTTATAATCTTGAGAGTTGATATATTCTCCGGTCCGCAGTGCTAAATCGGCCGAACTTACTTGAAATTTAACAAATTACCCCAATTTTCGTCTCAATTCATCCTTGTTTTAATCTATTTCGTTTTAATCTAATTCTGTCAGGCTTTCATATGTCCACACCTAAACACGCTCAAGTATTGATACTTGGTTCCGGTCCTGCAGGATATTCCGCTGCAGTCTACGCGGCTCGCGCCAATCTCAATCCAGTGCTTATCACGGGTGTTGAACAAGGTGGTCAATTAATGACAACAACTGATGTTGAAAACTGGCCAGCTGACCCTTTGGGCGTTCAAGGCCCCGAATTAATGCAGCGATTTTTACAGCATGCTGAACGGTTTAACACAGAAATTATTTTTGACTACATCCATACCGCCAAATTGGATGAAAAACCAATTCGGCTGATCGGTGATCAGGCGGAATATACCTGTGACTCGTTGATCATCGCTACCGGTGCATCGGCACAATATTTAGGATTGCCTTCTGAGCAAGCCTTTATGGGCAAAGGCGTTTCGGCCTGTGCTACATGCGATGGTTTTTTCTATCGAGGAAAAGAAGTCGCTGTTGTGGGTGGCGGCAACACCGCAGTTGAAGAGGCGCTCTACTTATCCAATATCGCCAGCAAAGTAACAGTGATCCATAGGCGAGATAAGTTTCGCGCCGAAGCTATTCTGATTGATAGATTAATGGCTAAAGTGGCAGAGGGGAAGATTGAAGTTAAATGGAATCAAACTGTCGATGAAGTCGTTGGTGACGAATCAGGCGTGACTGGTTTGCGCATCAAATCCATGCTCGACAATAGTCTCAGTTCCATTTCTGTTCATGGAATTTTTATCGCCATTGGCCACAAACCTAACACCAGTATTTTTGATGGTCAATTGGAGATGCACAATGGCTATATAAAAACTAAGACCGGAACAGAAGGTATGGCGACAGCGACCAATGTTCCCGGTGTTTTTGCTGCTGGCGATGTGCAAGATCACATTTATCGACAAGCGATTACGAGCGCAGGCACAGGTTGCATGGCGGCTTTGGATGCGCAACGCTTTTTAGAAGAATAATTTGACGATTTATGAGTAGTTAGTACATGTCTTCTTTATTGAAAAATTTTGCTGACCTTAAGCAATTGGGTCAGCAATTAAAACTTCAGGAAGAAGCGCGTGCGCGCGCCGAAATCGAACGGCTAAAAATCGAAAAACAGGTAAAATTGGAAGCGAATATTTTTCGAGCTAGTGTCGGCAACATTTCCCCTTTAAAAATCCCTGAAAAACATTCGCACATCAAACCGCGACCCGAACCACTTCCATTCCAGCATCTGGCAGATGAACGGGCTGCACTTCAAGAATCGCTATCCGATGAATTCAATGCCGATTCTCTTCTAGAAACCGATGACAATCTTAGCTACACTCGACAAGGTATCGGCATCGATGTCGCGAAAAAATTACGCAAAGGTAATTGGGTGATTCAGGCAGAATTGGATTTGCATGGCCTGCGACGCGATCAAGCCCGTGACAGTTTAGGTGAATTTTTGCGCAAATGCGGTCGAAATGGAACAAGATGCGTGCGCATTATTCATGGCAAAGGCTTGGGTTCAATCAATAAAGAACCAGTGTTAAAAAACAAGGTGCGCAATTGGCTGATACAAAAAAATGAAGTACTTGCCTTCAGCCAGGCTACCGCTGCAGATGGCGGGTCTGGCGCTTTGATTGTGCTTTTAAAAGGATAAATTCACGTCTTGAATGACACCCTGAATTAAGAATTGAACACTAAAACTCAAACAGCATCTGACCCAGTTTCACCGGTTCTAATACGAATCACCTGCTCCACATTCTGAACAAAAATCTTACCATCGCCGATTTTTCCTGTGTGCGCCGCTTTAATAATGGCATCGACTACCTGATCACAGATATTGTCATCGACAACAACCTCAACCTTAATTTTCGGCAAAAAATCAACTACATACTCGGCACCACGATATAACTCTGTATGACCTTTTTGCCGTCCAAAACCCTTTACTTCTGTCACGGTCAACCCGGTTACTCCAACGTCGGCCAATGATTCACGGACTTCATCAAGTTTAAAAGGTTTAATGATTGCGGTAATTTGTTTCATAGTTACTCCAAAAATATAATTCAATCGCGAAATTTTGAAGTGATCGGATAACGCCAATCACGCCCAAATGCACGGTGCGTAATACGAATGCCAACGGGTGCTTGACGCCGTTTGTATTCGTTGATTTTTATCAGATGCGTAATTCGCTCAACATCCGCTTCACGATAACCTGCAGCAACGATGTCTGCGCGCGCCATGTTCTCTTCCATATACAAGCTCATGATACCGTCCAGAATATCATACGGTGGCAAGGAATCCTGGTCTTTCTGATCGGGTCGAAGTTCTGCCGATGGCGCACGAGTCAAAATCCGTTCAGGGATCACTTCCGAGAGACTATTGCGATACTCACAAAGGCGATATACCAAGGTCTTGGCGATATCTTTAATTACGGCAAATCCACCCGCCATATCACCATACAGTGTGCAATAGCCAACCGCCATTTCACTCTTATTTCCAGTTGTTAACACGATAGTGCCGTACTTATTCGACATCGCCATCAAGATAGTGCCGCGAATCCGTGCCTGAATATTTTCTTCGGTCGTGTCTTCTGCCAGCCCGGCAAATTCTGCCTTAAGCGTGGAACGAAAAGCTTCGAAACAAGTATGGATCGGAATTTCATCGTAGCGAACGCCGAGTCGCTTGACCATCTCACGAGAGTCCAACCAAGAAATATCTGCGGTATAGGGTGAAGGCATCATCACCGTTCTCACCTTATCTGCGCCAAGCGCGTCTACCGCAATCGCCAAGGTTAAGGCAGAATCGACACCGCCAGAAAATCCAATCAAGACCCCTGGGAAGCCATTTTTAGTCACGTAATCGTGCACACCTAGAACCAAAGCCGCGTAAATTTGCGCTTCACTTGAAAGTGGTGCGCTCAGCGCTTCTTTAATTGGATTGGCGCCGTCAAATTCAATGACTCGCAAGTCTGCCTGACAATGTTTGAGGCTGACGCAGACTTCCCCATCCTGAGACATGACGAAAGAATTTCCATCAAAAATCAACTCGTCCTGACCGCCAACCAGATTTGCATACACTAGTGACATACCCTGCGAGATCACGTTCTCGCGCATGACATCAAGTCTTAGATTTGGCTTATTCATATGGAATGGCGAACCGTTTGGCACCAGTAACACTTGCGCGCCCGCCTCTCTTGCTTTTCGAGGTGCATCTGGGAACCAGGTATCTTCACAAATATTTATCCCGAAACGCGTCCCTTTGACCTCGAACACAACTGGCGTATCTGACGCCGAAAAATAGCGCATTTCATCAAATACCATATTGTTTGGCAATTGATGTTTACAATACGTACTCAGAATTTCGCCATTCAACAAGACCGAAACAGCGTTCAAGCGCAAGCCATTTTGTTCAAATGGATGTCCGACCAAAACGTGGACATCGGTAAATTTTTTCAACTGAAACGCAAGTTCAATCAAGGCTTCTTTCGATTTTGCGTAGAATGCATTGCGTAGCAATAAATCTTCAGGCGGGTAACCGACCAAAGAAAGCTCTGGAGTAAGAACGATGTCAGCAGCTTGAGCAGCGGCACGTTGAACGTAATCAATAATTTGTAATGAATTACCAGCAAGATCACCGACAATGCTATTCATTTGGGCTATCGCAACTTTTAC
>JANYFV010000132.1 GCA_025359635.1 Undibacterium sp.
GTGCAGGAAACCATAGAAGAAAAAATCATCGCCCTGCATGCCGAGAAGCGTGATCTGGCCGATAGTTTATTAGATGGCGGCGATGCGGCAGGACGCATGGATACAGCGGCTTTGCTGCGCCTGCTGAAGGAGAGTGTTTGATGGAGCTTTCAGTTTTTGGGGTTGAAAAACATGAAAACCCCAACAAAACCTCGCCGCAGAGGCGCAGAGAGCGCAGAAAAAAACTTGCTTTTTTGCATTTCTCTGCGCTCTCTGCGCCTCTGCGGTTAATTCTTTTGTCCTTCGTTTGATTCACATTAGCTTCATGCGATTGCCCTGGTAACATCAGAACTCGCGCTTGTGATAAAGAATTAATTGGGGAATACTTCGGTTTTGGTGAATAAATTTTCTATTCCGCCCTTCGATCCGGAGAATTGTATGACTACTCAATTATTTCAGCGTTTCACACTCGCCTTGTGCGCCGTTTTGCTCGTCGGCACTTCTGCCGCCTACGCCGAGGATAGCAAACCGCATCTGGCGAACGTCATGATCCTGGCCACTGGCGGTACCATTGCTGGCACCGGTGCCAGCAGCACGACCACGGTTGGCTACACCGCCGCCACCGTTGGCGTTGAGCGCCTGATCGCCGCTGTGCCGGAATTGGCGAAAGTCGCCAGCGTCAAGGGCGAGCAGGTGTTCCAGATCGCCAGTGAGAACATGAATAACGATTACTGGCTGGTGTTGGCCAAACGCGTCAATGTGCTGCTGGCGCGTGCCGATGTCGATGGCATTGTCATCACCCACGGTACTGATACGTTAGAGGAAACCGCTTACTTCCTTGATCTGGTGGTGAAGAGCCGCAAGCCGGTGGTGCTGGTGGGCGCGATGCGGCCATCGACGGCTCTGTCGGCCGATGGCCCGATCAATCTGTATAACGCGGTGTTGTTGGCAGCCAGTGCGGATGCGGTCGGTAAGGGCGTGTTGGTGGCGATGAACGACCAGATCCACGCCGCACGTGATGTCACTAAAACCAATACATCGACGCTGGACAGCTTCAAGACGACTGAACTGGGTCTGCTTGGTTATATTCAGGGTAGCAAGCCTTTTTTCTACCGCACTAGCAGCCGCAAACATACCGCTGAGGCTGAATTTGATATCAGCAATCTGGCGACTTTGCCGCAGGTAGATATCGTATATGGCTATGCAAATATGGGGCCGGTGGCACTCGATGCTTTTGTCGCAGCTGGTGCCAAGGGCATTATCCACGCAGGGGTAGGTGATGGCAGCCTGGCTAGCCGCGTCACACCGGCATTGATATCGGCACACAAGAAAGGTGTCGTGATCGTGCGTGCCAGCCGCGTTGGTCAGGGCATAGTCGCGCGTAACGGCGAGGCCAATGACGATGAACTCGATTTTGTGGTTTCCGATACGCTGAATGCGCAAAAGGCGCGCATCTTGCTGATGCTGGCGCTGACCAAGACTTCAAATACCAAGGACATTCAGCGCATGTTTTACTTGTATTGAAAGAGTTTTACTACCGAGGTTCTAAAATGATTTACAGAACAGTCACCATCTCTGACTTCCTATTGGTAAGTTTTTGATGTGGTAGATGTCTTCGACAGTACTGTGGGGTGGTATTGCGTAAAGGGCATATCTTCACTAATGCCATACAAGTTACAGATCGTGATACTGCCAGCGTTTGTAAGCGTAACTATAAAATCCCATTGTTATTTAAGACTAACTGTTCATTAAATTGATGCAAGGTGCCAAGAACACTTTCAGCATTAAATGGTTTAACGATGCATCCGCTAGCGCCATTTTTTAATGCCTGACTTACCATCTCTGCGTCGTCATTGCCCGTTACCATTAAGACCATCGTCTTGGGAAGTTGAGCGTGTATTATTTCGAGTGCTTCAAGACCATTCATTACCGGCATAATAACGTCTAGCAGAATTAAGTCCGGCTTCAGTTTGAGACATAGATCCAATCCTTCTTTTCCATCTGATGCTTCGCCGACGACATCGTAGTTTTCGCTATTCAGAATAATACGTAACAACATGCGCGTCATGTCGTAATCATCGATAATGACAACACGTATTTTATTGTTGATAGTCATGATGTAATGTTCTTCGCTGAAATAGTTTAAATTATTCTGAAATAGTCCGAGCTCGTCTGAAATGTGACCTTACTAGATTTTTCGATGTGATGTAAATAATGAAAAAATTAAATTCACGATGCTTCCCTAGCGTTCTTTGATGCCTTTCATTTTATACATTGCCATATCTGCGCCTTTTAAAATATTTTCAGCCGTATCTTCTTCCCCTTTAAAAAGTTTGACACCAATACTGGCAGAACAATAAAAACGTAAGTCAACAAATTGATATTCTTGTCCCAGACTGGCGATGAGTTTATTGAATACCAAAGTTGCTTGTTGATATGCGATCTCTTCATTGGTATCAAGGCGCTCGATTAAAACAACAAATTCATCACCGCCCAGACGGACGATAGTGTCATTGACTCGCAATGCCAACTGAAGACGATGCGCAACTTCGATAAGAAGTTTGTCGCCAATTTCATGTCCGTAGGTATCATTGATTTGCTTAAATTTATTGAGATCGAGAAGCATGAGCGCGGCAAAGCTAAGGTAGCGAGAACTGTATAGCTGAGCCTGATGCAGGCGATCATCTAATAATCGGCGATTGGGTAAAGAAGTTAAGGGATCGTGAAATGCTTGGTTGCGCAGTTCTTCCTCAGCCAGTTTAGCTAACGTAATGTCGCGAATGACGGCAAGAAAACCGCTAGCGCTTGTGTTCTCGGTAGATGTCAGGCGGGTGACTGAGATGGAGAAGTCTAGCTTTTTACCTTCATAAATGAGATGAAACTCAGACGATTGTAGTGCTGGTGTTTCTGTCGCAGCCAACATAAGTGTATCGAGTACGACGGTTAATTCTTGCGGAAATAGCATTGAATAAGCACACGGCAAACACACTTCGCTACAAAAGAAGTTGATTTGTGAAGTGGGAACGTGCAATTGCGTCAGGGCACCATGAATATCAAAGGTAAGTACTGTATCCGTTATAGATTCAATCAGCGTGGTCAGTCTGTTTTTCGCTTCGATAATTGCGTTTTCGTCGCTTTTGCGACGATCGATATTCATATATGTCCCGAGGAGTCGGGTCGGTTTATTTTTGGCGTTACGGTTTGTACCTTTCCCCAGAATGTGCATCCAATAAAACACCTCATTTTTTCCGCGCAGTCGAACTTCAATATTGACTTCTTCTGTTTCCCCATTCAGATATGCGTCTAAACCCGCATGCAATATCGGTAAATCGTCAGCGTACAACAGGCAGCCCCAAGAAAATATGTCATCGCTTAATTCGCCCGAGGCATAGCCCAACGGCATCGCCCAGCGAGGATCGATACTGACAACTTTAGAGGATAAATCGTATTCCCACAGCCCTTGATTGGCACACGCCAGAGTTAATTCGAGCTTACGTCCCAAGCGTGTCCGTTCCAGGACATTTTTGATACGCAGGCGGGCAATGGATAGGTTGATTGGTTTGGTAATGTAATCATCTGCGCCGAGCGTAAGACCAGTTGATTCCGATTCTGATGAATTTAATGCGGTCACAAAAATAATCGGAATCTCGCTGGTATTGGGGTTCTGTTTTAGTCTGCGACACACTTCATAACCGTCCATCTCTGGCATCATCACGTCTAGCAAAATGAGATCTGGAGTTTCGGAATCGGCGATAAGTTGCAGCGCCTCCGAACCTGAGGTGGAAAATGTCACTTCGTAATCGCGCTCCAATGCATCGAGCAAAATTTCAATGTTGGCTGGTGTGTCGTCAACGATCAGTAATTGAGGACGGTAAGCGTTGTGTTTATACATAGCGGTGCTGGTCACGTTTTAGGTTGCATCGGTAAAGTGTTGCTGCATCAGTTTCTGTAATTCTTGCAATGCCTCGTCGAATTTTAGCCGTTCGATTTTGGCGGCGATGTCTTTAAAAGCAAAGTGTAGTGTGGAATTGCCTAAGATGGCTTCGATTTCTTTGCTGGTTTTGCGTGCCTTGGCTTGCTTCTTACTCAGCATTAATTCCAGCTCGCGCAGATATGGCAAGACGAGCGCGCTGTCGATTGCCGGTTTGAACGCTGCATCGATATCGGGCGGCTCTGCCTGGTTAGCAAAGCGCGGTTCGCTCATTGTGGCAATGGCTGTCAGTACCTGAGTCAAAGCTTGTTCAAAGGCCGCACGATGGGTAGTTTGCCCATCTCTAAGTTCGAGCTCGAAGGCTTTGGCGATTTGATGTAATTCTTCAGCGCCGATGTTGGGTGCCAGGCCTTTTATTGTGTGCGCAAGGCGGCTGGCCGTCTTGAGATCTCCGCTTTGCATGGACACGTCTAACTGTTCGATGCCATTGCCGAAATCTTTGGCAAAGATCAGACAGACCATACGGATAGTGCTCCATTTATTGTCGAGATTGCGTACGGCAGTGATAAGGTCGAGACCTGGCAGGCTAAACGGCATTTCATCGTCATTTTCTTGAATACTCGCTCTGGTAACTGGTACCGCCGGTGCCGCTATCTTGGTCGAAGGCGGTAGCCAACGCAACAGGATGCGTGCTAATTTCTCTGGCTCGATGGGCTTGGATACATGGTCATTCATGCCCGCCGCTTCGGTTGCCCGTTTGTCTCTATCCATGGCCGCTGCGGTCATCGCTACAATGGGGAGTTTCGTGTGTTTTTCGTCTGTTCGGATAGCACGGGCTGCTTCAAAACCATCCATCAGTGGCATCTGTAAATCCATCAACACCAGATCATATTGCTTCAGGTTGACCATCTCTACAGCCTCCTGTCCATTATTGGCTATCTCGATCTGCATACCCATGCCACGTAAAAATTCTTGTGCGACTAATTGATTGGTCATGTTGTCTTCGACTAACAGGATGCGAGCCCCTTGTACTGGTGCTGTTAAGGTCGACCAGTGTTGATTTTTTTCTGGTTGAAGGTCAAAAATAATTGATGTTTCTAAACTGTCTCCAATTTCAGCTTGAACGTCAAAGCTGAAAGTGCTGCCGATTCCTGATTGACTGATGGCACTGATGGTGCCGCCCATCAAATTCACCAATCGTTTAGAAATACTTAGGCCCAACCCAGTGCCACCATATTTGCGTGTGGTTGAAGAATCTGCCTGTTCAAACGCCTGGAATAGTCTGGTAATTTGCTCAGATGTCATGCCTATGCCGGTATCCTTGATGGTGACATGTAAAGTCAGCGCATTTTCTCCGTAAAGGTCAGCATGGAGCTTGACGTGGATTTTACCAAATGAGGTAAATTTGATGGAATTGCCAACCAGATTGTGTAGCACTTGCCCTATACGTAAAGGGTCACCTTTGAGAACCGGTGGAACTGATGGATCAAGCTCAAAAGTAAGTCCGATATTTTTTTCCGAACAAGCGAATGAAAACAGCGCAGAAGTATTCTTAAGTAAATCTTCAACACGAAAATCGATGGCTTCGATCTGCAAGTGCCCAGCCTCAATCTTTGAGTAATCAAGAATGTCATTCAGAATTCCCAGCAGCGCTTTGGAAGAACTGCGGATACGGTCGACATAATCGTGCTGCTTTGTATCCAGATTGGTATCTTGTAATAATTGTGATAAACCGATTACGGCATTCATTGGTGTGCGGATTTCGTGACTCATGTTGGCGAGAAAATCGCTTTTTGCCCGATTAGCGGCTTCGGCTTTTTCTCTTTCTTGTTTCATTAAGTCAGCAACTCGACGGACATCAGTTAAATCATGAAAGTGAATAAGTAGATGAGGTAATCCTCTCAACGTGAGAGGCAAAATCAGACATTCTGTCCATACTTCTTTGCCAAAACTTGAGTAGGTGTGAACCTCTCTATGTGTGCGTATGCCGGTTTCCAGGGAAGTGAGGCAAGCGCTTAGTAGACCAAATTCCTGCCAACGTTGAATTGCGTGAAAATTTTGATTCTGTAGTTGTTCGCGCGTAGCCCCGACCATTTGCGCATAGGCTGCATTGGCCAGTACGCAAGTGCCATCAGCCGAGTACACCCCTGTTGCGACTGATGATTCCAAGATAATTGCGGAGTTGACACTCAGTGCCTCCTCTAATTGCTTTGTCGTCAAACGTGCATGGTCGAGAGTCGTTCGTAATCTCTTGAGTAATTCTGGAAGAGGGAGCAATACCAACCAGATTGCGAAGGCACTGATCAGCCAGCCCACGACGGGCTTTCCAGGGAAAAAATGTGGAGGTTCAAGTCCCAAAAGACTAAGTGCAATGTAACCTAACCATGCCAGTAAATAACTAGTGGCAAACACCACGCTGGCACGCATACTGACAATGATTGCAAACATCACAGCGATCGATACCGCGATCATCGTGGTAAACACGGGCAGACCAAAGTAAATCAAACTCACCAAAAGGCACCAGAGAACAGCGGAAAATAAATACAGTGATTTCTCTGGGTTTCCTTTACGGTTGATGTTTCGTGTGAAAAAAAGCACACCAAGCAAAAACACGCATACGATGCCTGCGACTAATTTTCGATAAAAAATAAACGGCACGCCGATGAATAAAAAACCCGATATAACCCAGGTGAACAAACTATAGTAGCGTTCCAGCAGGAGTATATTCAGCTCGAGATTCTCATGCTGCCCGATATTAGAATCATCAATTTTGCCAAAAATCATACGCACGTCTCGTTTGAATTGTCGTAAAAATTGTTAATGTTCATGATGGTATCGTCAGCTTCTTAGGATGTTTATGGTGCATCGGTAAAGTGTTGCTGCATCAGTTTCTGTAATTCTTGCAATGCCTCGTCGAATTTTAGCCGTTCGATTTTGGCAGCGATGTCTTTAAAAGCAAAGTGTAGTGTGGAATTGCCTAAGATGGCTTCGATTTCTTTGCTGGTTTTGCGTGCCTTGGCTTGCTTCTTACTCAGCATTAATTCCAGCTCGCGCAGATATGGC
>JANYFV010000133.1 GCA_025359635.1 Undibacterium sp.
GTTGCCGTGTGTCGTAGTATTCGAATAGCCAAGCAAGGACACTAGGTTATACGCAGATTGTTGCGAAGTTTCTGCGCCGTATTCAATATTGTAGGCAATCGTCAGCACCTTGCCAAAATCAGAATTAAGCCCACCGGGAGCATACGCTGCGATGTACTGCTCCACCGTCATGTGATCAAGCTCCAGGCCACGCGCGGTATAGTTGTTCCAGGTCTGTGGAAACGGCGCATGCGCTCTATCTTGATTGAGCTGATTAGCCATTAATTTGAAGTCATTGAATGCCTGTGCCGCTGTATAAATGTGACCATTCACATGATAAAGTTCTTCGAGGCCGAGCGCATCTTGCCATGATCCGCAATCATCCAGAACCAAACCTAATTCGGCAGCGAGTTTTTGAATATTCGTCTGTGAAGTGTCGATCAGTTCACCGCCATTTTCCGTCACGTTCTGGCCAAAGGTGGTGGTATTGGAAAAACATCGGCCACCGATGCGATTAGGATTTGCCTCGTAAATAGTCGAGTTGATGCCGGCTTTCTTGAGCTCATATGCGGTGCGCAAACCGGCCAGGCCAGCACCTACAATCACGACTCTCGCAGGCTTGTAGGTGAGAGCCTGCGCCAAGCCTGGCAAACCCGCCAGGGCGATACTTGCACCGGTACCAGCCACTTGCTTGATGAATTTTCGACGGCTTTCGCGCGCGCTCAAAGCTTCATCAAAAGTTAAATTCTGGTCTTTGGTTTCTTCTGCTAAACGACTGATTGCGAGAAATTTATTCAGTAACGGGGAATGCGCCATATGAAATCTCCATCGTAGATTGCAAGCGTAATTGGAATAAGCGCCTCAGGCTTGCAGAGCAGGTAGACGCTTTGTTTGAGCTTCTGTAATCCTTTGCTCAACGTCAAAATCTTAATGACATACGCATGATCTGACTAATTCAATTTTTAGTCGTGGTGTATCGAAATTATTGATATCTGAAGGTGTAGAAAGAGCGCAATTTTGCGTCATGGCGGACGTGATTCTGCATACAGAATTTATCTGTACGCCTGTGAATTCTCGTTCCCGTTTTCACGGGAACGAGAATTCGATTAAGATTATCTGGCAGCCTTCAAATGCAAGAGATGCGCATCGCCGGCCGGTGCGTCGCCTCTATCGTATGGTCGGGTAATCAGCATGTAGGCCAGGCCGATCACGAATACTCCGGCAGCGGTGATAATCATCGCGTAATTGCTGTACCAAGGGTCAGCCGGAGCGCGTGGCCAGGCCATGTCGAGGATGGCGATGATACCGAATCCCAGCGAAAAAATATTCACGGACCAGCCCCATTTTCCTAACGTGAATGAACCGGCAGGTTGCCAGCCTTTGGCACGCGCGATCAAGGCCGCCAAGACCAATAATTGGAACGCGATGTAAATCAAAATCGCAGCAGAATTGATGATGGTGTTTACTGCATCCTGCAACCAGATTCCACCCAATACCAAAGCACCGGGAACGATGCCGGAAATCATTAATGACACCACCGGTACATGGGTGCGTGGCGACAGCTTGGCGAGATAGCTACTGCCGATTATCATGCGGTCACGTCCATAGGCAAACAGGAGACGGCTAGTCGCCGCCTGCAAACTCAGTAAGCAGGAAACAAAGGACACCAGCACCACCACGATCACTGCGCGGAAACCAGTTTCGCCCATTGCCGCAATCAGCACAGTTGCGACTGGCTCCTTATCTTTACCGCTGATGACGGCCGCCATATCCGGTATCGCCATTATTAAGGCAAAACAGACAAACATCGCAGACGCGCCGCCGACATAAATCGTCATGCGCATTGCCTTGGGAATCATGCGGCTAGGGTCGGGCGTTTCTTCGGCGACATCGCCGCAGGCTTCAAAACCATAGTAGCAAAACATGCTGGCCACTGCGGAGGCAGCGAAGGCCCAGACATAGCTGCCTTCCGAGACCATGCCGAAGGTATTGAAGACCACGCTCCAATCCTGATGCCGGGCAAAAATCAGCAGGTAACCGCCGACGATAATCGCACCAATCAATTCACAGATAAAACCGAACATCGCGACCCGCGCCAGCAATCTGGTACCACTGAGATTAAGTAAGGTAGTCGTCAAGATCATGCTCATGGCGACGATGCCATTGGTTGCGGCACCTGCTTCAAAGCCCAACAACTGAGCGAGGAATGGCGCGCCGCCGCTGGCCACTGCGGCGATTGACGCACACAGCGCGCAGGCATAAATCCAACCGGCCATCCAGGCCCAGCGTTTGCCAACCAGTCGCCGCGCCCAAGGATATAGGCCGCCCGAAATCGGGAACTGGGAAACTACCTCACCGAAGATCAGGCAGACCATCAGCTGGCATATGCCTATCAACAAATAGTTCCAGAGCATAGGTGACCGCCGGCCGTCATCCCGAGAGCGAATACCGAATACACGCCAACGACCGGCGACAAATAGGTAAATCCAAGTGAAAAATTTTCCCACTTGCTCATGCTGCGATCGAAATTCGATTCGTAACCTAGTGCACGCAATTGCGCGCTGTCGTCATCGTGTTTTATATTTCCTGCTTTTGTCATTCTTGTCTCCGTAAATCTTTCTATTCAGCCCGCCACTACACTGTTGGATTTCCGCATGCGCGCTAATCTTTACCCATAAGTCTTGCTAAGTTCCGTCGCTGCTTTACGATTGCCGGCCGGTGGTAGACCGGCAGCTACTTACTTTTCTTGCTTCGCCAAGGAAATGTAAGCAAAAGAAGGCGACCGCACTTCGCTGCCCTTCGGGTTCCCGATTATGCAAGTCACAAAATGGGAAGTGCAGAAACTCGCTTCGCTCAAAAATCTGCACTTCTTTTTCCATTTTTTGCCTTGCACAATCGGCAGCTCAGAAGCGGAATTATTAATTCAAAAGCAGCTTCAACATCAACAGCAGGCGCGACTTGCATGCCTGAAAATTGTAGCTATCAGTTCTTAATCATCACATGCCGGATCAGACTGTAATCATCCAGGCTATAGCTTGACATATCCTTGCCGTAACCGGATTTTTTCATGCCACCATGTGGCATTTCGCTAACCAGCATAAAGTGCGTGTTGACCCAGGTGCAGCCGTATTGTAATTCGGCCGCCATGCGCATGGCTTTGGAGACGTTTTGCGTCCATACCGATGAGGCCAGGCCAAAATCAGAATCGTTGGCCAGCTTGATTGCCTCGTCTATGCCGTTGAACGGTGTGATCGAAACTACCGGGCCGAATACTTCACGGCGCACGATTTCATCTTCCTGCCTGGCATGCGCGATGACTGTGGGTGCGTAGAAGAAACCGTCGCGGTCTAGTGATTTTCCACCGCAGGTAATTTCCATGTGCGCGGTATCGGCAGCACGCTGAACAAAACTGGCGACCCGGCCGCGTTGCCGTTCACTAATTAACGGACCCATTTCTACACCTTCGTCATCAGGTGCGCCGACCTTGATGGTGGAAACCGCGGCTGAAAAATCTGCCACGAATTTATCATAAATTTTCTTCTCTACATACAGACGGCAAGCCGCCGTGCAATCTTGTCCGGCGTTGTAATAGCCAAAGGTGCGCAGACCTTCGATGGCTTCAGCGACATCCGCATCCTTGAAAATAACCACTGGCGCTTTACCACCGAGTTCAAGATGGGTGCGCTTCATACCATTCGATGCGCTTTCCAAAATGCGCTGCCCGGTCGAGACATCACCAGTCACTGAAATCATGCGCACTTGCGGTTGCGTGATCAAGGGTGCACCGACAGTCTGGCCGCGCCCGAGCACGATATTGACTACGCCCGGCGGGAAAATTTCTGCGATGTAGTGTGCCAGTTGCAAAGTTGTCAGTGGTGTCTGCTCGGACGGTTTCAGCACGCAAGTATTACCCGCCGCCAGCGCCGGTGCCAGCTTCCATGCCGCCATCATCAAAGGATAATTCCATGGTGCGATCGAGGCGACCACGCCGATAGGGTCGCGCCGTATCATGCTGGTGTGGCCAGCCAGATATTCACCTGCCGCCGAGCCACTCATGTTGCGCGCGGCACCGGCGAAATAACGGAAGACGTCGGCTATCGCCGGTATTTCATCGTTCAAGGCGGAGAGATAAGGTTTGCCGCAATTAAGCGATTCCAGTCTTGCCAGCAAAGGCCCATTTTGTTCTATCTTATCTGCCAGCGCCAGCAGCATAGTTGCGCGTTCACGCGGCACTACTTTCGACCATTTGGCGAAAGCCCTTTCGGCCGCCTCGACTGCCAGCACCACTTGCTCTATCGATGCCTCATGCAACTGCAACAGGGTCTTGCCTGTGGCTGGATTGATGATGTCTTCAAGCTCACCCTCACCGGTAACAAAGCTGCCGTCGATTAACAATTGGTTGTGCAATTTGATGGAATCCATATTATTCATTTCCTGTTAGTTGAACGTAATCTGTAAAAATTCGCAGTAAAAATCTGCAGTAAAAAATTTGACGATTAAAAATTATTTGCCGCCGCCGGCTATCGCTTGCGAGTCGCGCGTCAGGTAATACGCACCAAGAATTGGCAGGCTGGTCACGCAAATCACGACCAATGCCACTACATTGGTTACTGGCCGGTCACGCGGACGGAACAGTTCATTCATGAACCAGATCGGCAACGTCATTTGCTCGCCTGAGGTGAATACGGTGACGATGACTTCATCAAACGACAGGGCGAACGAGAGCATGCCGCCGGCCAGCAGGGCGCTGGCGATATTCGGCAAAATCACATGACGGAAAGTCTTGAAACCATCTGCGCCAAGATCCATAGATGCCTCGATCTGGCTGGCGGGAGTGCGCTTGAGTCTGGCGAAAACGTTGTTGTATATCGTTACAATGCAAAATGTCACATGACCTAACACCACGGTCCAGAACGAGGGTGTCAGTGCCAGCAATTTGATCGAGGCCATCAGGGCAATACCGGTAACGATGCCAGGCAAGGCAATCGGCATTACCATCAAGACGGTCAGACTGGTCTTGCCGGGAAAGCGACCGAGATGCAATGCAGCTGCGGCCAAAGTACCAAGCAACATCGCCGCTGCCGTCGACAGCGCCGCGACCTTGAGTGACAGAAAAATCGCCTGCCAGATATCGTCGCGCACCAGCATGACTTCGAACCAGTGCGTGGTCAGACCAGGCGGCGGAAATTGAAAAGTTTTGTCGTCAGTAGTAAAGGCATACAACGCGATCAGCAGGATAGGGATGTGCAGAAACGCCATGCCCAAAGCCGTCACCAGCTTCAGTCCGGGGGGTGCTTTACGGTCAGAGTGCATCGAAGGCTCCTAAACGTTTGGCCAATGCCAGATAGAGTGAAATAAGAACGATAGGCACTACCGAAAACGCCGCCGCTAGTGGAATATTCCCAGCCGTGCCTTGCTGCACATACACCATCTGGCCGATGAAATAACCGGGGGCGCCGACAATGCCCGGAATAATGTAATCACCCAGAGTCAGCGAGAAAGTAAAGATTGATCCCGCGACAATTCCAGGCAATGACAGCGGCAACAATATCTTGATGAAGGTCTGGCGTGGTGTCGCACCAAGATCACTTGAGGCTTGCAAAAGATTTTCCGGCACTCTTTCCAGCGATGCCTGGATCGGCAAAATCATGTACGGCAGCCAGACGTAAGTAAACACCATGAACATGCCGAAATACGAAGTCGACAAAGCGGGCCCGCCGATCACCGGCAAGGACAACAAGCCATCGAGCAGCCAGGTCAGGTGCAGTTGCGCGAAGACCCAGCTCATGATGCCCTCCTTGGCGAGGATCAGTCTCCAGGCGTACACCCGCACCAGATAGCTAGACCAGAGCGGAAGCATCACGCCCAGATACAGGAAGGCGCGCATCTTCCCTGTGGCGTAACGCGCCATATAGTAGGCAATCGGATAGGCCAACACCACCGAGGCAATCGTGACGCTGCCGGCCATGGCCACCGTGCGCAAGATGATGTCCAGATTGGCCGGGGTCGAAAATAATGCGCCATAGGTCGCCAGCGAAAGTTCGGGCAAGACTTGTCCGGAAAATTCATCCAGCGTATAAAAACTCTGCAGCAGCAAGACGAATAGCGAGCCGGCATACACAATGCCAAACCAGAGCAAGGGTGGCAGCAACAGCAACAGCACCAACACGGCACGACGCCGGTACAGAAAAGTCGAGATGCTTTGTAGTGCGCCGCTGTCGGGCAAACTGCTGCTACGGATAGCGTGATCCATACTCATGGTTCCGCCGGCAGAAAGCGTAATGCCTTCGAAGAAAATCCGAACTCTATTTTCTGGCCAATTTCAGGCGGCGCAACTTGATGTTCGTCTTCGTGTGAAATTGTCGCGATGATGACTTCACCATTTTCCAAGGTCATCATGGCGCGGCTAATCGAGCCGAGAAATTGCAGATCGGTCAAAGTTCCCTTCAGCAAAGTATCGGCGGTAGCGGATGCCGCACCAATGCGTATACTCTCGGGTCGCAAAGTGGCAGGAACCGCGCCGAGAATCGCTTCCCAGGCGGCACCCTTGAGCA
>JANYFV010000193.1 GCA_025359635.1 Undibacterium sp.
AAAACGACGTCACCAGGAACAAGGCAATACGCCACCCTTTATACTGTCAGCACCGATGTGTTGAGAACCGAAAGAATGAGGCAAAATGACACAAACAATTAAGGTCGGCATAGTCGGCTACGGCTACGCCACCGCCACCTTTCATGCTCCGTTGATCGCTTCTGCTCCTGGCTTGGAGTTGGTTGCCATTGCCAGTAGCGACGCCAGCAAGGTACATGCCGCCTTGCCGCAGGTAGCGGTCTGCGCAACAGCTCAAGCCCTGTTTGCACGCGATGACATCGCTCTAGTGATTATCCCTACGCCGAATGATACGCACCACGCACTGGCGGCACAGGCACTGGCAGCTGGCAAGCATGTGGTGGTCGACAAACCCTTTACCCTCAATACCGCGGATGCAATTGATCTGATCGCCCGCGCGGAGAAAGCAAAACGCGTGCTGTCGGTGTTTCATAACCGACGCTGGGATGCCGATTTTCTGACTGTGCAAAAATTGCTGGGTTCTGGTGAATTAGGCAGAATTACGCATCTTGAATCTCACTTCGATCGCTATCGCCCGCAAGTGCGGCAGCGGTGGCGTGAAGCTGGCGGCCCCGGTAGCGGTCTGTGGTATGACTTAGGCCCGCATTTGCTGGATCAGGCTGTGTGTCTGTTTGGACCACCACAGGCTATTTCGCTTGACCTGGCAACGCAGCGTGATGCTGCACTGGCCGACGATTGGTTTCATGCCATTTTGCGTTATGGAAATACCCGTGTAGTCTTGCATGCCAGTGCTCTGGTGGCGCATCAAGGGCCACGCTTTGTGATTCACGGCACTAAAGGCAGCTACACAAAATACGGACTTGACCCGCAAGAAGATGCGCTCAAAGCCGGTGCTCGCCCAGTGGATGACAACTGGGGTATCGATGTGCAAACAGGCAGGCTGGACGTCATACGCGGAACCTGGATGCAACAGTCCACCATGCCAAACGAACGCGGTGATTACAGGCAATTTTACATCGGCATACGTGATGTCATCTTGCACGGCAGCGCTAATCCGGTACCGGCAGTTGATGCACTTCAGGTGATGCGATTGATCGAGTTGGGAAATCTGAGTGCTGCTGAGGGGCGGGTCGTGCAGATTGGAAATGATCATTGATGAGTAAATCAAAAGTTGAATCGTAAAGTTTCTTACTAACTCGTTTTCTAAAGAGAAAAGCCATGCAAACCTACGGCCAGGAATTCACCCGAGGCAGCGGCAAGCGCATCAAGATTGTCAGCGCGCTCGATGCCGTCAAACTTATTCATGCTGGCAATACCATTGCCACAGGTGGTTTTGTTGGCATAGGCGTACCGGAAGAATTATTACTCGCATTGGAAAAACATTTTTAGCAACACAAAAAAATAACACCTCAAATGGGCCAAAAAATCTCACGCTGATCTACGCTGCAGGGCAGGGTGATGGCAAAGAAAAAGGCTTGAATCACTTGGGGCATGAAGGCTTGCTGCGCAAACAGATACTGTACATCACTGAGCGCTGCGTCTTTAGGCTGGTAGCAGATGGTCTGGAATTAATAGAGATCGCACCGGGCATAGATCTGCAACGCGATATCCTCTCGCACATGGCATTTTGCCCACGCATTGCTACAGATTTGCGCCTGATGGATGGGCGAATTTTTCAAGCCGAAGCGATGGGCTTGCGGGACATTATGCTCGAAGTGCCGCTACAACATCGCCTTCGTTATGACCAGACAAAAAACACTCTGTTCATCAATTTTGAAGGCTACAACGTACGCAATTTAAGCTACGTAGAAAGTGTGCGCCAACAGGTAGTTCACGCACTACAAGGGATTCCTGAAAAAGTCCACGCCGTCATCAATTACGATAACTTCTCCATCCTGCCGGACGTGATTGATCCCTATGTAAAAATGGTCAAGGACCTCAATCAAAATTACTACCAGACTGTAACGCGCTATTCAACCAGTGGATTTTTACGGGCAAAATTGGGTGGTAAAAGCGCATGACGAAATAGTTGCTCAAGAGGCTTTGGTCGGTTGTTAATCCAGTGGCGAAGTCTGTGGGCTAAGCTTAAGGTGGCACGGTCGTAACCCAGGCTGGCAGCTTTTTTCTCGCAACAGAAGATTTTGATTATTACAATTTTAAGATTAAATCGGCGATGCTGAATCTTTTGAACTATTTGCAAATTCAAATCGAGAGATTTTCTCCAATCGCTTTAGACAATTAAAAACGATCTAAACCAATAAAAAACCGAGCTTTAATCGGCTCGCTTTTTTATTCGCATTTTGGTTTTTTGCGGAAATAAATCTATTTTGTGGAAATTAAAAATGTAAAACAAAAACGGCTTTCATCTCTGAAAGCCGCATGTATTCTATTGGTGCGAGAGCCGGAATCGAACCGGCACGCCTTTCAGTGCGGGATTTTGAGGGATGTATTTTTG
>JANYFV010000214.1 GCA_025359635.1 Undibacterium sp.
GGCGAAGACTTTGCCAGTGAAGAAAACTGATTTTTTTACAGTCTCGTTAGCCTTCGCATCACAACCGAAGTGAGGGCAGCGGGAGTGTACCAAGTCACTCACTTGACCGGCCGCCATTTGTCTGCCACGCCCGATCCAGGAGTATTCTCCGAGACATGCTTGATGACACCTCGAATGAAAGAGATAGGTACAGGTCCGCTGAACCGGCTGTCGTTGCTGTAGCCTCGGTTGTCTCCAAGCACAAAAACTGAATCGACGGGAACAATCGCAGCGGGCATTGACTGGTGACCTAATGCCGCAGCGCTCGGATCCAAAATATAGTTCTCGGCAACAGGGACATCGTTGACTATTAGTTCTCCGCGTCTGAGTTCGACTTTGTCGCCCGGCAGGCCCACGATGCGCATGAGAAAAGTGAACTTCGGTTTCCCTGACGTCTGAGTGTACGGCCCGGTCGGATACGACGAGGTCACGTCAAAAGAAACGATTGTTTTTCGATTTAAGTAAGTGGAGGCTGAAGCCGCAGGTACGGACAATACGTAAGACTTCCTCGGAAGCGTCGGCTCCATGCTTCCACTGCTAACCACAAGCAATTCCCAGTTGGATTCAATTTCCACTCCATTCAAACCAACAACCACAGAGGGCACACTAGCCGCTTGTTCGTTGGCCTGAGCGGAAGTGGCTGCGAGAATAAATGCAAGCAATAGACGTATATGACTCATGTTTAGCTAACGAAGCTGTATAAAAACCCCATTTTGCAGCCGCAAGGCCAACAAAGTGGAGAGGTTTTTACAAAATGGATGGAAATGTAGGTTCATCCGGCAAGTGTGCCCTAATTTTGAAGATTAAAGCAAGTAATGCCTTATGTTGCGCTGTGACGTTGTTGTGGCGTTTGCCTTGGCCGCTTTTTCATCTTACGCCGTATCCGCAATGCGCTAACTTCTCGATGTTATGCACCAGACAGTACAAATGCCATTGCGTATCGACCTTAGCGAGACCGCGTAATGTGAAGCGATCCAACCCTTTGTTGTAGCGTAGATTGCCAAATACCGGCTCCACCGTGCCCATGCGTTGGCCATAGAGTTTTCTGCCCAGTGCGCTATCGATCGCTCTTTTCATAGTCTCGATCAAAGTGATGGGTAATTTTTGTTCCTTGATGAGAAACGACACTTGCCTCACCTCGGTTTTATCCGGTGTGCGCAGACATTTTTCTCTTTGTTGGCATGTGCCGCAATTGCCTTTGTTGCCGGTAAATTTGTGATACAGACGCCCGGCGATGCTGCAATTACTCCCGTTGCTATAGAGCTCTTTGCCAGCCGGACAAATGCAGGTATTGGCCACTGCATCGTGCTGGAAATCCTTGGGTGTGTACTTGTGTTTGGCGCGTGCGGATTTGAGTTGTTCCGCGGTCTTGGTTTTATCAAATACCGGGTCTGGCAACGCTTTGTATTTACCTTGCTCCTTGAAGCGCTCATCGCGTTTGCGCATCTGACCGTCGGCAATTAACGCAGGGATGTTGGCGTCATGGAGTTGCTGAATGTTGTCTTCGCTGTGGTAGCCAGCATCGGCAGTGATGAGCGTTTGTTCGGTACGAATACTATCGGTGGCTCTTACCATCGGCAATAAGGTGCTTTGTTCACTGCCTGAACCATGCGCCTTGGCAGCGACGATGATTTGATGCTGGCTGTCTACGGCAGCGACCGCCGTGTAGCCTTGGATGACACCCTTGGCGGTGGCCATTTTGGCGCTTTCGTTGTCGGTGACATTGCTCTTGAGTGCTTTGCCTTTGGCATTGTGACGCTCTGCATTGGTCGCCAGAAAGTCACGGATGCGTTTGGCTTCCTTTTGGTATTTTTCGATACGTTGCTGATGACCGATGTCATCTTCGTCCGATTCCATTTGTGCACTTTGCGTATCACGGCTTTGATGTGCCTTGAGCATTTTGGCCACTGCTTGCTCCATGCTTTCTGCATCATGAGCTAGTTCCGCATGCGTGCCACTACAATGCTTGGATGCATTGCTGGGGAGCTTAACCCCGTCGATGGCGAACATGTGGCGACCGATGAGCCCCTGGCTGTCGCAAGTGAGCAGCACCTGGGTAAACAGGCTGGCGATTTCTGTGCCGAGTTCACGCACAAACTTGGCGATGGTAGTGAACTGCGGTGCGCTGTCTCCAGAGATGGCGATGAATAGGACATTCTCACGACAGACACGTTCTATGGCGCGGCTAGAAATCATGCCCCGACTGTAGGCAAGTAAGACAATCTTGAGCATCACAGCAGGCGCATACGCCGGCGCACCGGTGTCGTCGTTCTTGTAGCGGATATCAAAGCGCGAAAGGTCGAGTTCGTTGTCGATCAGGTAGTCGAGTGCATATTCGAAGCTGCCGGGCATGAGTTGCGCATCGAGCACGACTGGAATGAACTTGGGATTGCGGTCGATTATTTTGTAACGCGCCATGTTGCTCTCCAAATTTTACACATGGAGATTTAACGTT
>JANYFV010000254.1 GCA_025359635.1 Undibacterium sp.
AATCTGATAAATCTCAGCAAACTTGCTAAGCGACATATTGACGTCGCTTATGGAGAAAAAGCATCGGGTCAATATTTAATTGAAAACAATTCAGAATTGCTTGCGAACGTGGAATGGAAAACTCATGTAGAAGTAAAATACAATTATCTTGGTTTCGTAAAAACCTATAAGCAGAAAGATAAATTATTAGAAGCCTTCAATGCCGGATTAAATAGTATGAAGGCCGATGGTAGCCTTCAAAAAATAGTCGCTGCCGCAAGACTCGAAAGTGCACCTTGATCGAGTCTTACGTATAGAAAATTGTGATCAAAGAAGCCTACGTCTTATTTTTGCAAGGCTGATAATTTTTATTCCCAGTTTCATTGCAGATATGCGCTTGGACGTGGGACCGGAAAAATTTGCTTCTGTCTGCCATCAATGTAACGCACTTTCTCACCATCAAAATAAGCATCCTCTTCGAGCATAATACGTATGGTTTTTTTCCATTCGAGGATATCGCTGGCAGCATTTAATTCAATCGAATAGGCGGTGTTTTTGCGCAATTGCTGCTCGCCAGTACCGGGCACGCCATTTTGTTGATCCCACATGCCTAGTGCAGGGCCAGCTGCGTGACCATGAAAGCCAATCGGGTGCGAGTAAATACTGGCAATGATATTTTCTTTCTTCGCCTGTGCTAATGCGCCTGCCAAAATTTGATTACCTGTTTTACCGTCCTTAAATTGCATCGTCAAAATATCTTGTAAGCGATTAGCTTTGGCAAATGCAGTTTGTATCGAGGCGGGCACTGAAGTTTCGCCCGGTCTTAAAATGTACGCATGTTGTTGAATGTCTGTGTTCAGACGCAGATAAGTGATGCCGATATCCACATGAATTAAATCGCCGGGCAAAATTACATCAGCCTTGGGGCGTTTAGAAAAACTGCGTTCGCCTTCGTCATTGTTTGGATCCATTCGTTGAATGTCGACTGTAGGATGGAACCAGGTGTCGTAACCGAGATCACGAATTTTTTGGCGGAACCACCACACCACATCTTCACTAGTGGTAATGCCAGGAACGATAACCCGCTCCGAAAAACCTTCTTCAATAATTTTGTGGGTGGCATTAATTAATTGTGGGTAGAACTGCATGTCACGTTCAGTCCGCGTTTCTAACCAGCGTATTGCTAGCGCTTCTGCTGAAACAACGTTGCTTTTCATTGCTTGGGGTAAGTGCTGCATTAATTCTTGATATTCGGTGTGGTCGAGACCATCGGCATGGGCAAAATGGCTAGAGGTGTTGATACCAATTTTTTTGGGATTACGTTGCTGTATTAAATCAATTAATGCATCCCATTGTTCTGGAAATTTTTGTGTGTCCCATGCGGCCTTCACATTGTCACCAAAATCATAGCGGGCGACTGCAAGCTTTTCTATTTGTTGTTTTTCCTGATTGCGATAAAACACCAGGATAGTGCGACGACGTGCGTTCAGCCATTCTGCCGGTAGCATAGTTTTGAGCACGGGGTCTTCATTATATTCACGAGACATAATGAGCCACATATCGATGCCAGTCTCATCCATCAATTTCGGGAGTAAGTGGTCAAAACGTTCTGCCAAATTTTCGTCGATCACGCGCGCTTGTTCTCGCACGCTGAGAACTTGTGCAGGAGCCTGGTTGGTTAAAAATATTGATGCAAGCGTTAAGAAAAGTAGCAGTTTTTTCATGGATTTTCCTGTTGAAAAATGTGTAGTGAGTTTATTTGTCACTGGAATTCATCACGGTATTTTTGCACAACATCGTCGATAGATTCAGGTTTTTTTGCGGAACTTAATCAGCGCAGCCCTGAACCATTTTGCGCTTTCAACACTTGGCTCGTCCCTGCATTTCACGAAATATGGTTCGCCACTCATACTACTTTTACTGGCTGCATTGTCGATGAAGTCTTCGGTGGAAGAGATCTGATTTTTTTGCTTCAGGTATTCATATTTTTTACTTAAATGTGCAGCCGCTTCGGTTGCTGAGTACCAAGAGCCATTGCGATTGAACTCGCAGCCCGAGCTGGTTAGTTGAGAAAACAAATAGGCTATCTCTGGTTGCATCGAAACTGCAGGTTCTGCCAAAGCTAGCGGAAATATCGCCAATAGGAGAATGCTAAAGAATGGTGTTTTCATTTTTTTATTGTTTGGCTAAGGTGTAAGTCAAAAGCTATTTTTTCTTCAGCATATCTTGCAATGCCGCAAATGGATTATGCGTTGCCAGTGCGGGTGAGCCGTTGCTGACTCCGCTCGTACCCTGCTGATCTGCTTCAAGATAACGTGAGTGTTCGTTGTCGTGGCAATACAGGCATAACAATTCCCAATTGCTGCCATCTGGCGGGTTATTGTCGTGGTTGTGATCTCGGTGATGTACCGTAAGTTGCGAGACATTAGTGTGATTGAACTCGCGGGTGCAGCGGCCGCATACCCAGGGGTACATTTTGAGCGAACGCTCACGGTAACCTAAGGCGCGTTGCGCTGCATTACGGTTGGCGTCGGCGACGATTTTATCGAGCTTGGTGGTATCTGGTTTTTTGCTGATCATATTATTTCCGTTATTTATCGATAATCAAAAACGCTCATATCCCAGCAGATATCTCCACTGACCTTCCGGCAAACTGGACATCGGTATGCGGGCAATGCGGATGCGTTTTTGTGCTACTACAGTCAGGCCAACTTTTTCACACATATGGGTGATCAGAAAAGGCTGGGCGGCTTTCATGGCGAAGCGCAAACGCGTTTCGTTTTGCCAGCTGACTTTGATTGGCGGCAATTCCTTGCCATTAAATTTTAAACCATGATTGAGTAGCGCAAGGCCATTTTCTACGATATTACCGGCAACTTCGACGATAAATTCATGTTCTATTTTTGCAGCATCGTCGACTAATTTTCGAGCAATCAGCCAATCTTGGGTCAGTACGACCAAGCCGCTGGCCTTGGTTTCCAAGGTGTCGGTGAGCGTCAGGTTGGTGGTATGGCGCTTGAGAAAGCGCAGACCCGAACGGTCCCCGGCAGCCAGCGTTTCTGGATGAATGTGTTGCCATAGTGTCTTGGCTTCTACACCGGCCGGTTTGTGCATCAACATAGTCACAGGTGTGACTGGCGCCAGGCTCGCTTGCGCTGATAGCTCTATCTGTTGCCCGGGCAAAATTCTATAGCCTGCCTCTTCCACTACTTCTCCATCGACTTTGACCCAACCTCCGGCAATATATTGTTCTGCCTCTAGTCGCGAACAGGGAACTTGATCTGCCAGGCGCTTGGCAAGGCGGGCGGAATTGGGCGTGGAATTAGTCATGAAGTGCGTTGATGTAATTGGATTGTTAGTTATAGGACTTACGCAAAATCGTTCCAGCTAGGCGTACTTTTGATGTCAGTATTTTAGTACGGCAAGGCGAGTGCAACGACGCTGGGGCGGTTTTGCGTAAGTCTTAAGTTAGTCAGACATTGTAAGGTGCATAGCGAACTTAGGTAAACAATGTACATTCCAGAAGCCCGGGTGTTTTTCTTGGACAATAATGCTGTCAGTTTTCTTTATACATGCTGCACGCAAGCTCCCCGATGCAAAGGCCAGCACCAGGTTTCAAACTATTTCGATACCAGGAGGACGTTCGCGGGTTGGTGCAAGCAAAGGTAAGAATATCCTAACGCTGGTTCCCGTGTTGAGGGCGGTCTGGATATCGATACGTCCGCCCAATACGCCAAGGACGATGTTGTAGACAATATTCATGCCCAGGCCACTGCCGCCTTTTCCCATTTTTGTGGTGAAAAACGGATCGAACACATGACGCAATACATGCTCTGTCATGCCGACGCCATTGTCGGAAAAAGCGATTTCTACCCATCCCCGATCAAGCTCGATGGCACAGATGTCAATAGTGCC
>JANYFV010000152.1 GCA_025359635.1 Undibacterium sp.
AGCGTCGCCACGCAGGCTGATATTGCTGGTCTGAATAGTTAAGTCTAAGGCTTTGCCTACATCTTTATTCTCGGAATCAAACAGCACAATGCCATGCTGGTCGGTCATGGTGATGCGGTAATCCAGGCTGGCTTTGCGCACGCCGCTAATCTTGACGTCCACACTGCGCCGCGCATAGTTTTGCATGCGGCTGAGTATCGCAGCGTGCGGCAAATCACCTGCCCTGACGTCTTCGGCAACTAGCTGCGCCAGCAATTGTGCGGTATCGACCAGCGTGTCTTCCAGCGTGGCGCGCACACCGGGTTTGACTTCTTCGACAAACACATTCAACACAAACCATGCAGCCAGGCCGACGATCAGAAAATATCCTAGCAAGATGCGCAGGCCGATTTTCATATCGTATTTATTTCGCGACGAGGCTGTAACCCATACCACGATGAGTTTGAATCGGATCGTCCTCTGAATTAATCAGGCGTAATTTGGCACGCAGCGCTTTCACATGAGCATCGACGGTGCGCTCCAGAGTCTCGGGGGCATTGGTCCAGACCAGATCCATCAATTGCGCACGTGAAAATAAATGGCCAGGCCGATCAATCATCGTCTTGAGCAGCAAGTATTCATAGCGTGTCAGCAGTAAATTTTGACCATAGTACGAGACGCGCCCTTCGTCGGTACGCAGCTCAAATTGCGTGATTGCCGTTACCGGATTATTTGCCTGCAAGCGCCGCAAGACAGCACGAATTCGCGCCACCAGTTCTCGCGGAGAAAACGGCTTGGTGACGTAATCGTCTGCGCCAATTTCCAGGCCGACGATGCGATCTATCTCATCGCTACGCGCAGTCAAAAAAATCACTGGCGTATCAGAAAACTGGCGCAAGCGGCGGCATACTTCAAAGCCGCTCATGTCTGGCAAACCGACATCGAGCACAATCAAGGCCGGCCGCGGTGATTCGGCCGAACGTAAAAAATCCAGCGCAGCCTGACCCAGAGTCACGTGATGTGGGGAAAAACCGTCAGTCGTCAAGGCATACGCAAGCGTGTCGGCGATGGCAGTTTCATCTTCAACGATGAGGATGGATTTTTCCATGGAAAATAATGTTGCCGCATTTTAGAGGTACGGCATGGTAGCAGATTGAAATTCACTCTATGCATGCGCAATAGAAAATGCATCACAGATGCATAGAGGTGTTGTCCCGGTATCCTGAATCTTCAGCTTGCCAACATCTCAGGCATAGTCTCAATGCAACAGCGGCTTGCGCATAGTCAAAGTGAAAGTAAAATCCGGATCTTCCACCACTTCACCAGTTGTCTTGAGCTCGTACTTGCCGCGCCGGGCTGGCGATAGCTCTTCCAGTATCGGTGGCATGCGCCAGGTTTTACCTTCGTGTACGCCGCCTAGCTCGATTTCTATGGCTTCGGCATTGGCGGTGACAATGACGCCGTGCAGTTGTTGTTGCGAAAGCACCTTGCCTTTGTCGGAGGTGCGGGTGATGCCGACCAATAAGTATTTGCCAATAAATCCATCGGCAAAATCTTCGTCAAATGCATCGTTTTGTGAGTAGTTACTAGTGTCCATCGATAGCTCCTAAATGTAGGCTGACCGACGCACTATGCGTCGGAACTATACGGAAGATTGCGTAAAACGAAACATACTCATGTTGAAGTTTGAAATTACAAAGTTGCGAAGAGAAAAGAAATTGTTAAAAACAAAATCCCTCTTGATTTGGGCGTCTGCTGGCTAACATAATTTGCCTGGATCAAGGGGCAACGATAGTGCGACGGTTGAGGCGGTACTAGAATTTATCATAGTCTTAGTTTTAGCTTTTGTGCGAAATATTTTGCATGGCAAAAAACAATTATTTTAGTCATAACGGTAGCCGACACCATGCACCGTGCAGATGATGGTTGGGTTCTTTGCATCAAGTTCTATCAATTTACGCAACTTGGAAATGTGCTGATCCAAGGTGCGACTATTAGCGAAATAATCTCGCCCCCAGCAGCTATTAAAAAGACTATCGCGGTCAACTACTTTGCCGCGTTGTTGAAACAGATGCTGCAAGATTTTGACGTCGCGCAAACTCAGGTCGATTTGCTGGTTGCTGCGATTGGCGCGTAGCTGCGCTGGGAATACCTCCAGATCACCGAGCCGTATCGCTTCAACTGCAATACCATTATCCGCTTGACGCGCCAGCGCACGGCGGGTGACAGCCCGAATTCTTGCGATAACTTCGCGCGTGCCGAAAGGCTTCATGATGTAATCGTCGGCACCCAACTCCAAACCAATGACGCGGTCGATTTCTTCTGATTTGGCGCTGATAAAAATCACCGGCACGTTGTCGTCGACTTTGCGTATTTCACGGCATACTGCGTAGCCATCGCGTTTGGGCATCATGATATCGAGCAAAATTACTTGTGGACGATGTGCGTGAAACAGCTGCAAGGCCAGCTCGCCATCGGCCGCCAGCAGCGGTGTATAACCTTCTGCTTCAACCACGGCAGAAAGTCCTTCTCCGATATGTTGATCGTCTTCAGCAATTAAAATTTTCATGCGATTTCCTTGGCGGGTGGCGTGTGCAGACTTACTGTAAAACAGGCGCCGACTTCGATATCTTGCAAGACCAGGTCGCCACCATGCAAGCGCGCCAGCTGCCGTGCAATATCGAGACCTATCCCTGTCCCGGTCACGCCATCGCTTAATAAAGAACTGACACGATAAAACGGTTGAAAGATGCGCGCCCTTTCGCCTGGCGCAATTCCCGGGCCAAAATCCCTTACCGAGATTGTGCTTAGGTCGGAAGTTTGCGTGCTGTTGATATGCAGTGCGGCACCGCTGGCGGCGTATTTTTCCGCATTGCTGATAAGATTGTTGAGAATTTGTTCGAGCGCTTCGGTATCGAGAAAAACCAAAGCACCGGCGTGTAAATCGAGGCTGAGGGCAATGTCTTTTGCCTTGAGTGCCGGGCTGAACGCCAGTACACAACGTTGAATAATCTCATCGACTTTTGCCTGTTGCAAACGCAATTCAAGCTGAGATTTTTGCAATTGACCAAAGCGCAGTACATTTGAAATCAGGCGTGAAAGACGCTGGCTTTCCGCTGTGATGATGGCGATGTATCTGCGTGCCTTATCGCCTTCCTGCTGTTGCTCATCATCAAAGACATCGGCCACTTCGGTTTCTAGCAGTTCTGCGTAAAGGCGGATATTAGTCAGCGGCGTTTTCAATTCATGCGAAACCTGATTGACAAAGTTCACCCTTTGTTGCGCCACCCGCACCTCACGTTGATGTTCGCGGTAGAGGTAAATTGCCAGCGCGATTAGGGCGGTGCCTAGCAAGAGAACGGCAACGATAATACTTAAGGAGTTGGCGGTTGCTGTACCGCTTAATGCCGGGGCGTAGTACTCCAATTTCCAGCTTCCCAGCGGATGGCTCAAGGGAATCATAGCAATACTTTTCTCATTTGGTTTTGCTTGGTACTTGCCCCATTCATACATAATCTGGCCGCCACTATTGATCAGGCGGGTGCTGGAATTGCTGGTGGCCGCCGTGTCTATGGTGGCGGGTAGGCGCGCGATAATGTCGGATAGCACAGCGACCGGTGCAAGCTCAAATCCAATCAGGCGCTGGTCTGCATCGCGCCACCAAAATAGCTGATGTAATTCGGCATTCCAATGCCACGCATACCAGCCAAATTGCGCAGCAGCCGCTTCGCCAAGTTGATTTGAACCTGGCATTTTTTTTGCGCTGTGATTGTCTGCGGTATTCATGCCAGTTTTACGACTTGAAAGGGAAAAAGTAATCGATGGTGCCAGTGTCAATCCAGCGCTCTGTGTCAGTATGCTCGGGTTGTCCCAAATCGCCGAAGTGCGTTGTATGAATTGCGTCTCTGCCTCGCTTAACATCTCCGTCGGTGAGGGATACTGGCGCTTGCCCTGGGCATCGAGCACCAATATTTGTCTGACCTGGCTAGAGTGTTGAGTAAAATTTTGCAGACTTTCCTTAGTCAGATCCAAGCCGCTTGCCGATGAGAGTAAATCGTTTTGTAGATTATAAAAATACCCAGTGATCGCCTCGTCGACGCTGGTCAATTGTGCGTTGACCAGAGTTTGCAATTGCACCTGCACTAGCTTTTGCTCGTTGTTTGCCATGCGCAAGCCCAGCCATGCCAGCAAGCCTATAGGCAGCAAGACGATGAGGATCAGGCTAAGCAGGATTTTCTTTTGCAAAATGGTTTTCCTTTTTGTCTACCGTGTGATTTCGAAACGTACTACCTCATTCCAATCTGTGCGCTATAGCTGTGCTTGGTTTTTCGCTCCTTCCCCCTCAGAAGGGGAAGGAACTTGAGTCGGCAATTTCCAATTCATGGGTAACAATTCGCGCTTGCGCCGGAATGAATTAGCGTGACTATTCAGTCGCTATGATGACGATATCAAATACCCTTGTTATCGTCATACCGAACTTGATCCGGACTCCAGAATTTACCGGTGTCAAACTGGATGCAGGATCAAGTCCGGCATGACGGTGAATAAAGGTTTTCGCACTTTAAAAATGCTCGTTTCATAGAGTCTGAACAGTCACGAATTAGCTTTCTATTTCTGCTGTTTCTCGACCTTGTACTGATCTTCCTTCATTTTCTTGCGCAGTACATTTTGTACTTCTTTGTCGCTAGAATCAATCCGCCCGGCCTGGCTTCGGGTTTCGTCTGCCATGGCTTTCAAAGCCGGTGCGGGCGCGGCTGCGCTCCCTAGGCTGATGGCTCTTTCAGCCAGGTAATCCGAATTTTCTTGCATGACTTTTTTGGCTTCCTCGACTCTTCCGCTGTCACGTAATGACAGTGCCTGTTTATTCACTTCATTCGAAACTTGTTGTACTGCCGAGACCATCACTTTTTTGTCGGTGGCTTTAACTACTGCTTCGGCTGATTCGCTATAGCTGACCGAGACCGCACGGGCTAACTTTTCTCGACTTTTACTTTGCATATTGATGTATGACACTTCCACCGCGGCCAGGTCGGCATTCTCCCCCGCTTTACCGGCCGGAACTTCTACTTCCAGCATGACATATTTTTCTTGCTGGCTATACAATTGGTTCATGCGCAGACGGACTACGCCATCCATGATTTCGCCTTCCCTACCCAAGATGCGCAATGGGCGCATGCCGCGTTTGAGCCGTATGATGATTTCAACTTCTTGCGCTACGACTGAACCTACATCGCCAAATTCACGTTGAAATATCCGCGGTAAATCGCGCGAATTTTCGACAAAAGCGTGATTGCCATCGCTATTGGCCGCCAGTTGCGTCATCAGGTCTTCGTTGTAATCGGCACCCAATCCTATGGTCGTCACGCTGATACCTTCGCGTGCCAGCATACTCCCCAACTGGCCTAATTCGGCCGGTGAGCTTGGGCCGATATTGGCCTGGCCATCAGACAATAAAATTACCCGGTTGACGCGATTTTTATCGAAAAATTTTCGCACTTCAAAAGCGCCTTTACTGACACCGGCAAACAAGCCAGTGCCACCGGCAACGCGGATATTTCTGATGGCTTGTGAAATCAGTGCTTTGTCTGTGACTTTGGTGGCTGGGGTAACGACTTCGATCGTGTTATCAAACGCGATGATCGCCACGATATCATTTGCGTTAAGACCGTTGACCGCCATGATGGCAGCTTCTTTGGCACGCTCGATACGCTCGCCCGACATAGAGCCAGATTTATCAATCACGATGGCAACATTGGCGGGTGGACGTTCGCCCTGTGCGCTTAAGGTGAATCCGGTCAGTGCGACTTTCAGAAAAGCAGTTTGCGCTTTGCCTGCTTTAAGTACAGGGGTCGCCAGACTGGCGGTAAATTCTATACTCTTTGCTTGAGCGCTACTGCCCAGGCCGAGGGCGAGGGCAGAAAATAATATGGACTGTAGTAAAGCGATGGGTTTCATGGCACGACTCCTGTTTTGCTGGTTGGCCGCAAACATTTTGGCATCTGCGGCAATGGTTATTGCAAATACAGTTTGGCTGCATCGTCTTTAGCTTTGGTCAGTCAAGTATAAGAAATTTGTAAAAAATTTGTATGCAGAAGTGTCTCATTCTACTTTGTTGACGAAAAATCATACGCCGCAGCGGCGCAGAGAACGTAGAGAAATGCCTTAAATAGTTTCCCTCTGCGTACTTTGCGCCTCTGCGGCTAAAAAGAATCTCTTATACTATGGCAAAGCAAACACCAGACAGGTGGTTGTCGCATGCGCATACACTTTGCCGTGGACATCGATGATACGCCCTTCCGCCGTGCCGACTTGCTTGCCAACCTGAATGACTTTTCCTTCCGCTCTTACCGGCCCGGTTTTATCTGTCATGGCGCGGATCAGATTCACTTTGATTTCCAGCGTGGTGTAGCCGAACCCTTTGGGTAACATCGATTGCACCGCGCAACCAACTGCTGAATCGAGCAAGGTGCAGAAATAGCCGCCATGGACGCTGCCGAGTGGATTGTAATGCTCGCGCCCCGGCGTGCCCTGAAACACGATGCGCCCCGGCTCGCCTTCCACCGGGAAAAAATTCAGGGTCTTGCCGATATGCGCGACCGGCATGCTGCCGTTGAGTATTCCTTGGAGGAATTCGAAACCGCTCATGCTCTTCAATAGATCTAGGCTGATCACGCCAGGCTCCGCCATGACGGCGCGCACTTCCGCTTCGCGCGCTAACCACTGCTGTAAGGTGTCGTCACTATGTGCGCTCATCATGCTTCCTTTTTAGGAAATAAAATCATTTGGGTGCAGCGGAACAGCGCGATGGTTTTGCCTTTGTGGCTGACTACCGCATCCCAGACCTGTGTGGTACGACCCATATGTACGGCGTTGGCAACAACCTCGATCTTGCCATCGCGAGCGGTGCCGAGATGGTTGGATTTTAGCTCTATGGTGGTGAAGTTGCGGGCACCTTCGGGCATGCTGGCGATACAGCCATAGCCGCAGGCGGTATCGGCCAGTGTCACTATACTACCGGCATGTAAAAAGCCGTTGGGCGCCAGCAGATGTGGCACGACGTCCAGTTCCGCCCTGGCTTCGCCTTTGCTGACGCTAATGATATGGATGCCTAGATGGCCAGGCAAGAAGTTGCGGCCTACCTGATCGAAATCATGGGCGGCCTTCTCGGCAGCCTCGGGCATTGTGGTTGGATCGGTAGTCATGCTATTCCTGTCATTAAAGTTTTCTGGGCGTATTCGAGGATTGTAGGGATTGCGGAAAGCTCCGCCTAGTGGCAGTATTGACTCTTTTAGCGCGAATAACGACATATGTGCCATATCGAAGTCTGGATCTATCCGCAATGCATGGCCTCGTCTGTCACCGGGCCGCTGGATGTCTTTGCCATCGCCAATGCGATCTGGATGGCGCAGGCGAACGAGAAGGAGCAGCGCGGGCCCTTGTTCAGCTGGAGCCTGCATTCGGTAGATGGCGCGGCCGTGAATACGCCGACCGGGGTGACGCTGCAGGCCGATGGCGCGATCAGCGCCGCCAGCGCGCCGGACGTCGTGATGCTGCCCGGGATATTTCTTGGCAACGGCATCAGCGGCTTGCTGCAAACCATAGACAGTCTGCGTGGGGTGTTTGGCGTACTGCGCGAGAAGCATGCGCAAGGCAGTGTGCTGGCCAGCAATTGCAGTGCCAGTTTTGTGATCGCCGAGGCTGGCCTGCTCGATGGCGGCCACGCCACCACTGCGTGGTGGCTGGAACGCAGCTTCAAGGCGCGCTATCCCAAGGTCGAGCTGCGGCTGGGTGAGGTGTTGGATGAATACGACAACATCATCAGCAGCGCGGCTGCCACAACTTATCTGGATTTGTCACTGCATCTGGTGGAGCGCTTTGCCGGTTCTGAGGTCGCTGCCGGGGTCGCCAAAACCATGCTGATCGACGCCAACCGCGCCTCGCAAATACCGTATATCAGCCTGGCCAGCCTGAGCCAACAAGACAAGCAATTGCACGATGACGCGCTGGTATTGCGGGCGCAAAAATGGCTGCGCAAGCATGCGCAACTGGCCTTCCGCCTACCCGCACTGGCGAGCCATCTGGCGGTCAGCGAGCGCACCGTGATCCGGCATTTTCAGCAGGCGCTTGGGACAACACCGGCAAGTTATGCGCAGCTACTGAAGATCGATCTTGCCAAGCGCCTGCTGGAAAATACCACGCTGACGCTGGATCAGGTTTGCGAGCGCACCGGCTATGTCGATAGCGGTTCTTTCCGACGTTTGTTCAAACGCCACACCGCACTCTCGCCGGCACAGTACCGACTGCAATTCCGGCAAAAAAAATCAATCGCCGCTACAACCACCGCC
>JANYFV010000270.1 GCA_025359635.1 Undibacterium sp.
CAAAAAATTTTAGCCATTTTACTTTAGGGTAAGTTTTGCTTCGGACTCAAAAACTGACGAGTGAACTTTTTTAATCATGATTAAATGCCGTGCTACTTCCAAGCCTGGAACCGAGAGTGACTCTATCCCTGTCACTTCCCAGCCCGCTGGCAGCCGTTCAATTTCTTCATTTGGGGCGATCCCTTTCATGGCGATAAACTGTCCACCATCGGCCAGCAAATGCCCAGACCAATTCACGAAATTACATAACTCGGAAAATGCCCGTGACGTGATCACATCAAATTTCTGTTCGACCTGCAAAGCCTCAACCCGACCGGTATACACCGTAACATTGGCCAGCCCTAACTCGGTCTTAGCCTGTGCCAGAAATGCGGTTTTTTTATTCACGGTATCGATCATAGCGATGCGTATCGCCGGATAAGTAATCGCCAAGATCATCCCCGGCAAGCCACCGCCTGAGCCAACATCCAGAACATTTTTGGCATCCTTAAATGCATGCGCTGCAGATAGTGAATCGAGCAGATGCTGCCTGACCATCTCATTCGGGTCGCGCACCGAAGTTAAGTTATAGACAGAATTCCACTTAGCCAGTAAAGCCAGATAGGAAATCATTTGCTCAATTTGGGCGTCGATTAATGTCAGTGGCAAGGCACTCACACCCTCGCGCAACATCGATGTCAGTGCCGCCCGATCAAATCCACTCTTCATTCTGCACCTGCTTCTGTCACGCTCAAGCCCAAGCCCTTAAATCCGCGCTTTTTCAAATGGACTAATAATAAGGAAATCGCTGCCGGTGTCACACCAGAGATGCGTCCGCACTGCCCCAGGGTTTCCGGTCTATGGGTATTCAGCTTTTGCTTCACTTCAACTGAAAGGCCACTGACTTCCAGGTAATCAAAATCGTCTGGCATCTTCAGGTTCTCGAAATAGGCATGGCGCTCTACCTCTTTGGCCTGCCTGTCGATATAACCTGAATACTTGAATTGGATTTCAACCTGCTCTTTTACCGCAGCATCGAGCACGCCAGGCCCCGCCAGTTGTTGGCCGTCTTTACCTTGCAGACTCATCAACTTATCATAAGTCACATGTGGACGCCCTAACAAATCGGCTAAAGAATATTCGCGCTCGAGTGCCTTACCCACCACGCGCTCACCTTCTGCATCTTCAAGTAGACGCGGGCTCACCCAAGTAGATTTAAGGCGTTCGGTTTCACGTGAAACCGCCTCGCGTTTTTTTTCAAATGCCTCCCATTGCGCATCACTGACGCAACCGAGGCGGCGGCCAGTTTCAGTCAGGCGCATATCCGCATTGTCTTCGCGCAAGCTAAGGCGGAACTCGGCGCGGCTGGTAAACATCCGGTATGGCTCTTGTACACCCTTGGTGGTCAGATCATCAACCAATACACCGAGATAAGCTTCATCACGGCGTGGCACCCAGGCATCACGTCCTTGCGTCAATAATGCCGCATTCAAGCCGGCCAACATCCCTTGCGCGGCCGCCTCTTCATAGCCGGTTGTACCATTGATCTGGCCGGCAAAAAACAAACCTTTAATCTGGCGAGTTTCTAGCGAAGTTTTCAAGCCACGTGGATCGAAGTAATCATATTCAATCGCATAACCAGGGCGCAATATATACGCGTTCTCCATGCCCTTCATCGAGCGCACCAAAGCTAGCTGCACGTCAAACGGCAAACTGGTTGAAATCCCGTTTGGATAATATTCGTTGGTGGTCAAGCCTTCTGGCTCAAGAAAGATCTGGTGCGATTCTTTACCCGAAAAGCGGTGAATCTTGTCTTCAATCGACGGGCAATAACGCGGGCCAACGCCCTCGATCACGCCGGTATACATCGGGCTACGGTCTAGCCCGGCGCGAATGATATCGTGGGTCTGTTGATTGGTATGGGTGATCCAGCACGGTAACTGCCTAGGATGCATGGCGACGTTACCCATGACCGAAAATACCGGGATAGGATCAAGATCACCGGGCTGCTCTTGCATCACTGAGAAATCAATACTGCGACCATCGATGCGCGGTGGCGTCCCGGTTTTCAAACGTCCTTGTGGCAATGCCAGTTCTTTTAAGCGCAGCGAAAGTGAGACCGCTGGCGGATCGCCTGCCCTGCCCGCCGAATAGTTATTTAAGCCAACGTGGATTTTCCCATCCAGAAAAGTACCCGCAGTCAACACTACCGAGCGCGATCTAAAGCGCACACCAATTTGTGTAACAGCACCTACGACCTTATCACCTTCGACGATCAGGTCATCCACCGCCTGTTGAAAAATCCACAGATTCTCTTGATTCTCGAGACGGCTGCGGATTGCCTGCTTGTACAAAATTCTGTCGGCCTGGGCGCGCGTGGCGCGAACCGCCGGGCCTTTAGAGGAATTGAGAATGCGAAACTGGATACCAGCTTCGTCGGTAGCTATCGCCATCGCGCCACCCATAGCGTCTACCTCTTTAACCAAATGGCCTTTGCCGATACCACCGATAGATGGATTACACGACATCTGCCCCAGAGTCTCAATGTTATGCGTTAGCAATGCGACGTCTGCGATCCGGCTCGTCTCTTGTCAGCATGCAGCGGTTGCGATCTCCACGAATGCGACACGACCGTGCCCGAGCTCGTCGCCGGGTTTCGAGCGAAATGAGAAGCGAGAGA
>JANYFV010000290.1 GCA_025359635.1 Undibacterium sp.
CCCGCTGGTGGAAGAACCGCGTTAGAAAAAATACGTCCATTGGAATACACCATAGGTGTCTCTTGAGCTTGAGCTTTACAAAATATAGACATCAAGCCCACAAGTATCCAACAGACTGTTTTCATTTTCCACACCCTTGACTTGTGCCTCCACTGCTTGTCGCGCCCAAACCAGTAGCTGCGTTATTGGTGTTGTATTGAGAATTTGGGTGAGCACCAGCGTTGCGGTTCATAGTCGCTTCAACCAAAATTTTACTTCCGCTATTCACTCATATCTAGACATGCAACTGACTCTTTAAAGCTTCGTGGCAAGGGAAATCTCTCTTCACTAACCTTGTTATTATTATCAAACGAAACAATCCTTAGGCTATAGTTAGCTATAGGAATTCCGTGACCCGATAGCGCGGCAAAAATGCCAAGGGGCGTCTTCGACACACGGGTCTTCGAATCTAATATTGCAAGTGACTTCAAATCGGGCAGCCAGCGAATACAGTCAATGGTAACCTCTGGATCAACAAGCGAATAAACAATCCGTTGTGCGTCTAATTGCATAACTACCAATGAGAGACTTCCTGATCCAAAGATACCTTCAAAACTATAGACAACATGTTTTTTGTCATCGCTGAAAAGAGCCCACTTAACACCATTCGGCAGAATATTTCGATTTCTTGTGGCCTCCTCACTTACAAAGGTTCGCCGCGATAGCAAAGTATGCATGACATTCGGAACTATACATGGGCTATTTCGTGAAAAACATCCGTCCTGCATCTCGGCAAGACTACCATTGTGGAGGACATATCTGTAAAGCCCATTGTCCGTAGCGACTTTGCCGTAAAGCGCGTCGCCAGTAGCGATATTGATAACGACATCAGGTAGTCCATTGACACTTCCAAGCTGTGCGGCACCTGCATCCAGCATCAGAAAAAATGTGACCATTCCAAATGCTAACCGTCTGAAAAAAATTAGGGTCAGCTCCAACATTCCAACATTCCCTTTCATTTACTTTCTAATGCACGTACCGCTCGACTCACTGTCATGTAATGTACATCGAAGTGTCCGGCGATTTGCGCCATGGTGTACGCGCCAGATTGATAGGCTTGTGCCATGGCTTCGTTTCTTTGGGCGTAACGCGTTTACTGATCCTAGTTTTTCCTAATTTTTCTGGTTTTTAAAACCTTAGCCCAACCATTTTTTAATGCTTCTCTACCACAGCTTTATTCGTTGCAGCCGCACTAGCCGAGGTAGATTGAATCGCAGTGCCCGCATCGAGAATTTGTACAAATATCTCGTCTTTTTTGATCATGCCTAGTTCGAATCTGGCGCGTTCTTCTACTGCGCCTGTTCCTGTTTTTAGGTCTTGAACTTCAGAGTCAAGCTTGCTGTTACGCTCTTTGAGTGCGTCGTTTTTCACCTGCGCTTGCGTAACTTGTTTATCAAGATCCCATACCCGCAACCAGCCGCCCTTACCCAGCCATAGCGGGTATTGAATCAGCAATAAGAGTGTGGCGAGAACTAGGGCAATTAAACGCATGAACTTACAATAAAATTTACAATAAAAATTGTGACTATTCAGCCGCTATGATGACGATATCAAATACCCTCGCCATCGTCATACCAGACTTGATCCGGTATCCAGAATTCACCGTTAGGGGTGTCAAACTGGATGCCGGATCAAGTCCGGCATGACGGTTGATGAAGGTTTTCGCACTTTGAAAATGGTTGTTTCATAAAGGCTGAACAGTCATTAAAATTTAAGACGAAAAAGGATTAAAAAAAGGGAACCCGAGTTCCCCTTTTTACATGCAAAAAAATTACTTCAAATTATAAAATGCATCACGGCCAGGGTAGCTGGCAACTTCGCCCAGATCTTCTTCTATGCGCAGGAGTTGATTGTATTTTGCCATACGGTCAGAACGTGACATCGAGCCAGTTTTAATTTGTAGTGCATTCATACCGACGGCGATATCGGCGATGGTGCTGTCTTCCGTCTCACCGGAGCGATGCGAAATAACGGCGGTGTAACCAGCGCGTTTTGCCATTTCGATTGCGGCAAAAGTTTCAGTCAATGTACCGATCTGGTTGATCTTGATCAGGATGGAATTGGCGATGCCTTTTTGTATGCCTTCTTTGAAAATCTTGGTGTTCGTGACGAACAAATCATCGCCGACGATTTGTACTGTCTTGCCAAGTTTGGCAGTCAGGATAGCCCAACCTTCCCAATCGCCTTCGGCCATACCGTCTTCGATGGAAATAATCGGATAACGTGCAGCCCAATCGGCCCACAGGTCGGTGAGTTCAGCGCTCGATAACGAGCGGCCTTCGCCTTCGAGCACATACTTGCCGTCCTTGTAAAACTCGCTTGCGGCGCAATCGAGCGCGAGCGCGATTTGTTCGCCCGGTTTGTAGCCCGCGGTCTCGATGGCCTGCATCAACAGCGTCAATGCTTCTTCATTCGATTTCAGGTCTGGCGCAAAGCCACCCTCGTCGCCCACCTGTGTTGGCCAGCCTTTGTTGCCGATAATTTTCTTGAGCGTATGGAACACTTCCGCGCCCCAGCGCAGCGCCTCCTTGAAGCTCGGCGCGCCAACCGGCACGATCATGAACTCCTGCAGGTCGACCGAATTGTTGGCGTGCGCGCCACCGTTGATGACGTTCATCAACGGCACTGGCAGGCTCATCGGGCCAGCGCCGCCAAAGTAGCGGTAAAGCGGCAGGCCTGCATCTTCGGCGGAAGCTTTTGCAACTGCGCATGAAACGGCAAGCATCGCGTTCGCGCCAAGGCGGGATTTGTTCTCGGTGCCGTCGAGTTCGCACAGGATGCTGTCGATGCGGGTTTG
>JANYFV010000300.1 GCA_025359635.1 Undibacterium sp.
ATGCACCTTCTGCTATCCGCGTATCGAGGCTGGCCAACCGACCGTCTGTTCCGAAACCTGCGTGGGCCGTATCCGTTATCTGGGCGTCTTGCTGTATGACGCAGACAAGATTGAATCAGCAGCTTCGGTACCGAACGAGCAGGATCTGTACGAGGCGCAACTAGATTGCTTCCTTGATCCGCACGATCCGGCAGTGATTGCCGAAGCGCGCAAGCATGGTATTCCGGATAGCTGGATCACTTCGGCACAGAAGTCTCCGGTGTACAAGATGGCAGTCGAATGGAAGATCGCTTTCCCACTCCATCCTGAATATCGCACCTTGCCTATGGTCTGGTACGTACCGCCTTTGTCGCCAATCCAGAAAGCGGCAGAAGCTGGCCACATGGGCATGAACGGGATTATCCCTGATGTCAAATCTCTGCGCATTCCTATGCGTTATCTGGCCAATTTGCTGACGGCCGGTAAGGAAGAACCAGTTTTGAAAGCGCTCGAACGGATGCTGGCAATGCGTGCTTATAAGCGTGCAGAAGTGGTGCACGGCACGGAAGATAAAGCGGTATTGCAGCAAGTGGGCTTAAGCGCCGCGCAAGTTGAAGACATGTACCAGACTCTGGCGATAGCGAATTACGAAGACCGTTTCGTCATTCCATCTTCGCATAAAGAAATGGTCGAAGATAGCTTCAACGAAAAAGGCAGTTGCGGCTTTACCTTTGGTAACGGTTGTTCGGGTGGTACTTCGGATGGATCTTTGTTTGGCAAAAAACCACAGGGCAGCGTGATTTTTGTTGATATGCCGAAGTCGCGGAAGAAGATGTCGACCATAGACTAACTCTTGTCTCGTCATTCCCGCGCAGGCGGGAATCTAGCGGTCACGGTGGCGCAAACACTGGATCCCCGCATTCGCGAGGATGACGAAGCAAAAATAGTTGCCGTGTTGCCGTATCGCCGTATTTTACGTTTTTCGTTTTAGTCGAGAAGACAAAAACAAAAGGAAATATCATGCAAATTTATCGCATCTTGTCAGCCCTACTCAGCTACCCGCAGCCGGACCTGATCGCGGCCATCCCTGAGATTGAGCTAGTCTTGGCTGCTGATCCAGAATTTTTGCAGCCGCTGCAAGCTTTGCTGACGTATCTGAAGACCAGCAAGCTGATTGCGCTGCAAGAAAATTATGTCGGCACCTTCGACCGCACGCATTCATTGTCCTTGCATTTGTTTGAACACATCCATGGCGAAAGCCGCGACCGTGGTCAGGCCATGGTGGATCTGATTGAGGAATATCGCCGTCATGGTTTTGAGCCAGAATCGAGCGAACTGCCAGATTTTGTCCCGCTGTTTTTGGAATTCCTGAGCCTGATGGATCAGGAAACTTCGGAGAAACTCCTCGGTGAAGCAATCCACGTTCTGGCCGCCATCGGCATGCGTCTGAAACGCAACGACAGCCCGTACAACAGCATCTTCATGTTGCTCACGACCTTGACCGATGTGGTGCCACAAGAGCAGGGCGAGCCGCCGGTGCGCGATATGGATGACGCGATGGAAACCTTCGGCCCCGGTGCCGATGGGGTTGAGCCATTATTGAAACCGAATATGTCGGGCTGTTCTTCCACGGCCAAACCAATTAATTTTTACCCACGCCAGCCACAGTCCGGTGCTGGCGCAGCCGTTCAATAAAGAGAGATTATCATGAGCTATCTACATCAATTTATCTACGGGATTTATCCCTACATTGCACTGGCGATCTTCTTGTTCGGCAGCCTGGCGCGTTTCGAGCGTGAGCAGTACACCTGGAAAAGTGATTCGTCGCAGATGCTGCATGAAGGCAATCTGCGTCTCGGCAATATCCTGTTTCACATCGGTGTGCTTGGCCTGTTCTTCGGCCATCTGGTTGGCTTGCTGACACCAGTGATAGTCTGGGATACCTTGGGTGTCACACATAGTTTCAAGCAGATGATCGCGATGGTCATGGGTGGCGTATTCGGTACGCTGTGCATGTTCGGCCTGCTGATTTTATTGCACCGTCGCCTGACTAATCCGCGTATCGCTGCTGTCACTAAAACCGGCGACAAGGTCTTGTTGCTCTGGATTTTTGTCACCTTGGGTCTGGGCCTTTCGACGATCTTTGAATCAGCCAATCATACCGACGGCCACATGATGGTCTTGCTGATGACCTGGGCGCAGCACATCGTCACCTTCCGTGGTGATGCCGCCGAGTTTATCGTTGCTGCACCTTTGCTGTTCAAGCTGCACCTGTTCATGGGCCTGAGTCTGTTCGTGATTTTCCCGTTCACCCGTCTGGTGCATGTCTGGAGTGGCTTTGCCTCGGTCGGTTACATCAGTAGAGCTTGGCAGCTAGTGCGCCCACGTTAATAGTTTCGTCATCCTCGCGAATGCGGGGATCCAGTGCGCACGGATAACGCGTGACCCGAGCCTGGATTCCCGCGTACGCGGGAATGACGGAAAAATAAATTAATTCAGAAATTTTCGAGAATATTTTAGGAGAGCATCATGCCAGTAATCGTTAATGGAGTCGAATTAAATGACGCCGAGATGGAACAGGAATTGCCCAATCATCAGGATGCGCCGGACGCCGTGCAAAGCGCCATGACAGCCCTGGTATTGCGTAGAGTTTTACTCGATGAGGCGCGCCAGTTGCAACTGCAGGCGGATAAGGATGAAGAGCTGATCGAAGCTCTGTTGCGCCAGGAAGTCAAGGTGCCTATGCCCGGTCGTGAAGAATGCCTGCGTCAATATCAAAGTCATCCCGCACGCTTCACCGTCGGTGAGTTGGCCGAGGCCAGCCATATATTATTTCAGGTCACCAATGGCGTCGATCTGGAAGCATTGCGCAAGCACGCCTCCATCGTATTGGCTGATTTGCTGCAAGACCCAAGCTTGTTTGCCGCATGCGCCAAGGCTAATTCAAATTGCCCATCCAGCGAAGTCGGCGGCAGCCTCGGGCAAGTGGGGCGCGGTGCCACCGTGCCGGAATTTGAACAGGCGCTGTTCGCCGCCGAAGCTGGCAGCATCATTCCTCGTCTGGTAGAAACGCGCTTTGGCCTGCATATCATTCAGGTCGGCCGCAAGGTGGAAGGGCGCTTGCGGCCCTTTGAAGAAGTCGAGAACAAAATCGCCGATGCCATGCGCATGGCCAGCCATGATCATGCAGTGCGCCAGTATCTGCAATTGCTGGTCGGCCGCGCAAAGATTTCCGGGATAGATTTGCCAGGTGCGGATAGCCCGCTGGTGCAATAGTTTTTATACCCTTCTCCCGTGTACGGGAGAAGGGCAGGGATGAGGGTGGTTGATTAAAGACTTTGTTTGAAATTGGCTAAGCTGGTTTGTGCGTTTTTGATGCACTTCAGATATTGCAAACACCCTCACCCTAACCCTCTCCCGCTAGCGGGAGAGGGGACTTTAATTTAGCAAATGGAAGGTAAAAAATGTCTCAAGCAATGATGAAATTAGTCAAGCAACACACGGAATGCGATGACCAGCTCAACCGCTGCGAAGCCGCTTTGCAAAAAGGTGATATCGCCTCAGCCGGGCGCAATTTCCGTTTGTTTAGCGAATTCCTCGACAGCCATTTCGCACTGGAAGAACACAAACTTTTTCCCGCATTTGAGAAAGCCACCGGCATGACGCAAGGCCCGACCGCTGTCATGCGTAGCGAACATACAGAAATCCGCAGCCTGCGCGATGAAGCTTATGCGGCAATTGAAGCGAATCAAGCAGCAGAAGCCTTGGCCGCTATCGATACCCTAAACGTGCTGATCCAGCAGCACAACGTTAAGGAAGAAAACATCTTGTATCCGATGTGCGGCGGTAGCATTCCTAATTTGGAAGCGGTGCTCGGGATGGGCAGTACTTGCTGCGGTTCTTGCTCTTGCGGCTAAAAGGCTAAGGCGCTGATTGGTGCCAACTTGGCGACCATAAAAATCCTCAACTACGAACTGGCGCCATCGCCGGCGACTATCTTCGGTTGCCTCTTGCCAGCACCGTGGCTAGGTATGGTGGCAGGCTTGCTGCTGGCATTTGGCACCATGTTCGACATAGGCGCAGGTTTGCCAGATCGCTTCGCACCCTTGACGCTGGCCGTCATGCACTGGCTGGTGCTGGGTATGCTGGCACCCATCATGATCGGCGCCCTATTCCAATTGATGCCGGTAGTGGCGGGGCAAACTGTCACTGCCGCCCGATATATTTCTCTCTTTGTCGCACTAGGTTCCGGCCTGATTGCAGCGAGCTTATCCTTTGGATTTTTATCTGGCGACGTCGCCGGTTTTGCCTGGGGCGCAAGGTTTGCGGGCCTGCTGTACGGCGCAGTCTTTCTAGCGCTGGCGACGACCGCATTGCGCGTGACGGTAGTCGATGCCACCACGCGCAGCTTGCGCTGGATCGCGCTGGCATTGGCGCTCGTCGTTGCGCTAGGCATCGCGCTGGCAGGCAGCTTTTCTGGCTGGTGGCAGATCGATGTGTCGCGTTGGCTTGAGCTGCATGTGGCCTGGGGCCTGGTCGGCTGGATCGCGACACTGGTGATAGGCGTGGCATCGACTACGGTGCCGATGTTCTGGCAGACCGTGCGGCCATCCAAGTCTTGGCAAGGCAGTTTGCCGGGGCTGTTGTGGCTACCCTTATTTCTTTTCTTTTGCGTCGCTCTCAGGCAGTTTGCCATCTTGTTCGGCTGCGTCATTCTCGCGTGTTTTTCCGTGATTGCCATGCGCGCGGTCTGGCAGGCCAAGCGCAGTTTCGATCCGGCCTGGAGTCTCTGGCTGAGTTGCAGCATATGCTGGTGTTTAGCGGCGATTTTGACGGCAATACACCTACTATTTTCTGTGCATTTTCCGGCCGCGCTGACGCAAGCTTTCCCATGGTGGATAGGTGTTTTGGCCCTGGTCGGTGGCGCGGTGTTGCCGGTCAATGCGATGTTAGGCAAGATCATTCCATTCCTGATTTTTCTGCACTTGCGTAGGCAAATACCGGCTGGCCGCCGCGTGCCGACCATGCAGGCAATCTTGCCGCCAAGTCGCTTGCGGTGGCAAGCGCGCCTGGTGTTGCTGGCGCTGGCCTTGCTCCTCTTGTTACCGATCGCGCCCCACATGTTTGCCATACTGGCAGGCATCACCTTCGCCGCCTCACAGGGCTTGATGGGGACGCTCTTGATGATGAGCCTGTTTCGCTATCGGCGTGAATTGTTGCCGATCTTATTGGAAAAAATATCACCTCATCGAAAGCATTGTAGAATTTGAATTCTGTTGCAAAGGTTTTCATTTAAATGCTACTTTCCCTGAAGGAAAAATTATGCGCGCTACTTCGTTTTTTCTAAGTATTGTCTGGATGGCCTTAATGAGTTTTTCTGCAAATTCCCTGGCAGCAGATATATTGACCGTTGCCGATATCGAAAAAGTTATAGGGATGAGCGGTGTGCATGCGACGCCAAAAAATCAGGCAAAAGGGGCGGGTGGTGAACTTAATTTTGAAAACGCTGAGAATAAATTGGTGACGATAGTCATGATTCAGGACGCAGCTATGTTTGATTTCTGGAAGAAGCAATATGGCACACTGGCTGATCCAGTGCCAAACCTCGGTTCGGAAGCGTTTCTGACCAAACCGAAATCTGCGATTGCCTATGTCTTCTTTAAAAAGGCCAACAAAGCGATCTGGATACAATCTATGGGCTGGAATAAAAAAGGTGGCAATAACGTCAGCGATGCGCAGCTTCTGGAGCTAGCGAAGTTGGCGGTTTCGCGTCTATAAACATTAGTGCACCGGACTTCTTTGTAGCTGTCACATAAAGCTTTATCACCAAAATTTGGAGCAATGATGCAACTCATAGGCATGCTCGATTCACCTTATGTGCGCCGTGTCGCGATTTCTTTGCAACTGTTGAATCTGCCTTTCGAGCATCAATCGATTTCGGTGTTTCGCCAGTTCGCGCAGTTTCGGGCAATTAATCCAGTCGTGAAAGCGCCTTCCTTAGTTTGCGATGATGGTGTGGTGATGATGGATTCCACCTTGATACTCGATTATGCAGAAGCCTTGGCCGGCCCGGGCAAAAGTTTGATGCCTTCTACGATTGCAGAACGCCAGCACACACTGTATGTCATCGGGCTAGCCCTGGCTGCCTGTGAAAAAAGTGTGCAGATCGTGTATGAGAAGAATTTGCGTCCCGCCGAAAAAATACATGCACCCTGGATAGCGCGCGTTACCGGGCAACTCTTGGCGGCATACGATGCATTGGAGTTGGCGCTGACTAATCGTCCCTTGGGGGCAAGCAGCGATAGCATCAATCAGGCGGGTGTCAGTACCGCAGTGGCATGGCATTTTACGCAGCAGATGATGCCGGAAATTGTCTCGTCTAAAAGTTACCCGGGACTACAAAAATTCTCGCTGCAGGTCGAACAACTTGCTGAGTTTATCGCTGCACCGCATGGTGCGAGTACCTATCTCCAAGTGGGTGTTAAATAATGACGAATTCCCTTTCTGTAGTCATTCATCCTGCGGAAATATCAGGCGCGCGCAGACATGAAACGCAAAGTGAATTGGCCGCGGGTTTGCTGGCAACCGCTGCGCATATCTCGCCCAAGTATTTTTATGATGCGATGGGCTCGATCTTGTTTGAAGCCATTTGCGAATTGCCTGAGTATTATCCGACGCGTACCGAGGCAGAAATTTTTACCCGCCATATGTCAGAGATGGCGCAGGTGATAGGAGCAGGTGCGACCCTGATCGATCTCGGTGCTGGCAATTGCGCCAAGGCGGCAAGCCTATTTACCCATTTGCATCCGCAGCAGTATGTGCCGATTGATATTTCGGTGGATCACTTGCATGAATCAGTGGCGCGTTTGCAACAGCGCTTTCCGCATATAGAAATGACGCCATTGGGCTTGGATTTTTCAAGGCAATGGTTTTTACCGGATGAAGTGCGTAGCGATAAGCGGGTGTTCTTTTATCCTGGCTCGTCAATCGGCAATTTTGATCAGGATCACGCACTGGCATTTTTGCGTCAGTTGCGCGCAAGCTGCGATATCGATGGCGGGATTTTGATTGGTGTCGACCTGATTAAAGACCAGGCCATACTTGATGCTGCGTACGACGATGCACTGGGCCTTACCAGCGCCTTTAATTTAAATTGCCTGCGCCACGTTAATCGCATTTTAGGCAGTAATTTTGATGTGCAGCAGTGGCGTCATCTGGGATTTTTTAATGCGCAATTGGGCCGCATAGAAATGCATCTGCAGGCGCTGGCTGATGTCGTTGTCACTTGGCCTGGTGGCGCGCGGAATTTTAGCGAAGGTGAACGCATACATACTGAAAATAGTTATAAATACACCATTCCGGCGTTTCTCCATCTGCTGGAACAGGCTGGCTTTGGCAACGCCAGATCTTGGAACGATCCATTAAACTGGTTCTCTGTTATTTACGCACACGCTGTTTAAGTCAGATAAATACCATGCCCGAACTGAATCAATTTGAGCGCTGGCAACAGGTGCGGCAGCAATCATTATCTCTGCTTGAAACCTTGTCCAGCGAGGATTGTGCTGCGCAATCGATGCCAGACGCCAGTCCGGTGAAATGGCATCTGGCGCATACCACCTGGTTTTTTGAAACCTTCATTCTGGAAAAATTCGAAGCAGAATTTATCGCATTTCACCCTGCGTTTCGCATACTTTTTAACTCTTATTACAACGGCATAGGTGAAAAGCATCCGCGCGCACAACGCGGCTTTCTCACGCGCCCTAGCCTGGAGCAAGTGCTCGCATATAGACAGAATGTGGATGCCCGTATTACCTGCATCTTTGCACAAATCTGGCCCGCAACAGCTTCGGCAGAATTGGCGAAATTACTCGAATTGGGCATGCAGCACGAGCAACAACATCAAGAGTTGATGCTGACAGATATCAAGCATTTATTCTCTTGCAATCCCTTGTCGCCGGCGATGTTGCCACCTGCATCTTGGCAAAAATCAGAGGTGACTAGCGCATTGCGCTGGCTTCGGTATGAGGCAGGCCTGATCGAAGTCGGGTATGAAGGTAGTGGATTCTGTTTCGATAATGAGCTGCCGCGCCATCGACAATATGTTGAAGCATTTGAACTCGCAGATCGCTTGGTGAGCAATGCCGAATATCTGGATTTCATCAAGGCCGGCGGGTATCAAGATCCCGCATTTTGGTTGGCAGAAGCTTGGGATTGGATTAAGAGTTCAGGAGTGCAGCACCCGCTGTATTGGCATAGGCAAGACAGTGAACTTTGGCAGGAATTTAGTCTGCATGGCTTGCTGCCGCTAGATGCGCACGCGCCAGTCTGCCATCTCTCGTATTTTGAAGCGTCTGCTTATGCGCAATGGCGAGGTGCGCGTCTACCAAGCGAAGCTGAATGGGAGTGCGCGGCGGCCAAGCCAAATGACTTGCAACAAATGTTTGAGCATTGCTGGCAATGGACCAGTAGCAGCTATTCGGCTTACCCGGGTTTTGCCATACCGGTTGGCGCGATTGGTGAATACAATGGCAAATTCATGCTCAACCAATACGTCTTGCGCGGCTCGTCTCGTTTTACGCCCGCACGACATGCACGCTTAACGTACCGGAATTTTTTTCCAGCTTCTGCCCGCTGGCAAATGACCGGGATACGCCTGGCGAGATCGCTCAACATTGAATGAAATGGTGGTGCTGACGGTGCAGAAAACAGTGTGGAAATCAGGAATTCTCGCGCCTGTCAAATTCCAATTGATGTGCAGTTCTTAATGCCAGTTCGCGGCCAGCTAAGCGCTCGACTTCTAGTATTTCTTTCCAACGCGTAGTGCCTTATCAGCCATCGAGCAGACCAGCTTTGGCTAACACAGTTGTAGTTGCTGCTGCTTCTGCAAAAACGGGAACCCGAAGGGCAGCGAATGCGGTCGCCTTCTTTTG
>JANYFV010000307.1 GCA_025359635.1 Undibacterium sp.
TGATCCACCACAGGATTATATGCACGTGGGCGCATACCTTGTCCATGCATCACTTGCAACCAACTATCTTCCGGAAACAGCTCTTCGTTTTCGCGCAAAATGCGACCGTGACTAGCGAATAAATTAAGCTTTCCTTGCAGACTTTCAGGCACTTCCATTTGCTGACAATAACGCCAGAATGCAGAATCATCTCTCGCGTTGACTTTGTAATGCAAAATAAGGAAATCGCGTATCTGATCGTATTCTTTTTCGCACAAACGGTTGTAGGTATCGATGTCGACCTGATCAAATCCACGGTCAGGGAAAAAACTCAGCAAGCGCATCAAGCCGGTCTTTACCAAATGGATACTGGTCGATTCCAATGGTTCCATAAAGCCGCCAGATAAGCCTATCGCCACGCAGTTTTTATTCCACGCTTTTTTGCGTCTACCGGTGGTAAATTTAATCTGGCGCGGCTCTGCCAAAGGCTTGCCATCGAGGTTATTCATCAAGATGGCTTGTGCTTCATCTGCACTCATGTACTTGCTAGAAAAAACATGCCCATTGCCGGTACGATGCTGTAGCGGGATACGCCATTGCCAGCCCGCTGCGTGCGCTGTCGAACGCGTTAACGCTCGCATATCTTTACTTGATTCACACGGCACTGCAATTGCGTGATCACATGGCAGCCAGTGGCTCCAGTCTTCATAGCCCGTTTGCAAAGCCTTCTCGATCAATAGGCCGACCATACCAGAGCAATCAATGAAAAAATCACCATGGATTTTCTCGCCATTTTCCATCACGACAGCATCGATGAAACCGTCTTTATCGCGTAAAAGCGTGTCAACAATGCGCCCTTCTGTGCGTTTTACTCCACGTTTTTCGCTGTATGCGCGCAAAAATTTGGCATATAGACCCGCATCAAAATGATAGGCATACGATAAATCAGACAGCGGTGAGTTGGGTAAATCTGGCCTGCCGATGCTGAATTTGCCGAGTTGACTTGCAACGGTATTGATCGAATAAGGATCCAAGCCACCTACCATGCCTTGCTGGTTCAATTTCAACCAATAGTGAAAGAAATTAGCCGTCGGCTGATCGCGCCCTACCGATCCAAATCCATGAAAGTAGTTATCGCCTTGCCTGCCCCAGTTGTGGAATTCTATACCCAGCTTAAACGTACCTTGCGTGGCGCGAAGAAATTCATTTTCGTCTATACCAAGATGCATATTGAAATTGCGAATACTAGGTATTGTCGCCTCACCGACACCAATGGTGGAGATTTGATCTGACTCAACAAGACGGTAGTTGTAGCCTACTGGCAGTAACTCTGACAGCGCAGCTGCGGCCATCCATCCTGAGGTTCCGCCACCGACAATAACTACATTTTTAATTCTATTTTCGTTCATTTCCCATCTCTCCAATACGCCTGACTACCGATACATTCATGCTACTGAGTTTGTTACCGTATTCTACTTTGGCTAATTCACATTTTACAATTGCATTGGTCGTTGCAAAACAAAAAAACCGATGCAATCCGCCCCCTGGCCAGACTGCATCGGTTCACTAACTCGCTTAACTTTTACAACCAAGCAAAGCTACTACTAGACAATCAATAGTTGAAGCCAACCCGAACACCGAACATACGTGGTTCAACAGGAGCAGAATTCATTTGTCCGCCAATACCTTGTCCGCGCCAGTACACCGCATGACTATCCGTCAGATTACGGACATAAACTTCGGCATGCCACTTATCATCAGGGGCATCAAGTCTCATCGATGCATCGTACATTGCGTAGGCTTTTTGGTAGCGTCCAACTACCGCAAAGGTATCGTTGTAGATATCAAAGTAAGCCAAATCACGCCAGTTCATCTTAACGTATGGTGTTAAGGTGAAACCGCTGTCCAAGTCAAACTTTTGCGAGAAATTAAGCATTAATGTGCGCTTAGGTGCATTCGGCAAACTATGATTAGTGACATCATATAAACGCTTGCCATTATCTGGACCCAGACCGTTAAATACTGGTGCGCAAGGTGTCTGACCAAATTCAACGCGAACGTCGCAGTTGTAGTCATCGCTGTATGAACCATAGTCATGAATCTTGGTATCAAGCAGAGCTAAAGAACCACCGACTTTGGCACCCTTCCAAGGTTTGTAATCCCACTCAACTTCAAGACCTTTGATTTTGGTATTACCAACGTTAATGGTGCGCCAGGTTTCATATACGTCACACTTTGGCTGATCCGCTGTACATGGTGTAGGTACGATGTACTTGCTGACGAAATAGGTATTCGTCAATTGTTGATCCGTGTACTTCATCATGAAAGCAACTGCTGATAAACTCAAGCGATTATCCAGGAACTTACCCTTGTAGCCAAATTCCAGATTGGTTACCAATTCAGGTCTGTATGGCAAGAATGTATAAGTATTTGGTACACCACCAGCACAGACACGTGTAGCGTCACCGCCGCAAGAAAATACTCTATCGCCAAAACCGCCGGCCTTATAACCTGTCGCCAATGCGGCATAAGCCATTTGGTTTTCAGTCACTTGTGTTTGCAGACCTAAACGCCAAGTCATCTTTTTCCAGGAGTCGGTATGATCATTTGGCGATGGTGGACCATACAAGGCATAGTTGGCTACACTGCCACCAGGACCGTAATTGAGATCATTTCCTTGAGGCAGGTGATAGCCTGGCGTACCCGGCGTGCCTGGATCAAAACCGCCATTGTAAAATTCTTTCTGGCCCCACCAACCGCCCAGATTCTGGCCATCTTTATCAGTCTTGCTGTCGCGGCTAAAACGGATACCGGCAGTCGCAGTCCAGGTTGGCATAAACTTCCAGTCCGCTTGTGCAAACACCGCTTTGGCATCAACCTGACGATTTGGCTGATGATAAAAAGAACCTGAAGCTAAACCAACTGGGGCGCGATACAAATCAACGACTTCATAGTCAATTTGATTTTTTTCATGCATCCAGAACAGACCAGCCACATATTGCAGATCACCAATTCTTTGCTTCAACTGCAGCTCTTGCACTGTTGAGACGTACTTAGAATCGACAGTCTGCTGATACTGATCTTGCAGCGGCCAAGTACCCCAGTTATTACCACCAGGAATATTTGGATTATCTTGGGTAATTTGGAATGGCAGTGCAACGTTATTACCTTTATCAGCATCATAAAGTTGAGAGCGGCGTTGATCTGCAATGGCAAAGTTGTAGTCAAGGGTGGTGTCTTTACTGAGATTCCAATTCGCACCAGCACGCACCGTGCGTATCTTCATATCTGTCACACCCGGGATATTAATATCCAGGTCAAAACGTCCACGATTTGCTGGGCAAGCGTATCTTGTTCCGGCTGTTGATTCACAATCTTTAAATGCTGTACCGCCGGCACTTGAATCCTGGAACTCTTCATACGCAGCGTTCAAGGTAAGATCATTCGTCACTTTCAACTTCGCTGCCAGACGCGCTGCCCACTCTTTTTGATTGGTATAAAATTCGCTCGCGTCGAGCTTCTTGTTCCAGCGTTGAATATTGTCTGGTATGCCATCTGGTATCCAGCCATGTGCCGGTGAATTGGCTTCGCTAAAATCTTGTTTTTGATTAGCGTAACCATCGCGCGTAACCTTCATGAGAGCTGCACGAAGCGCCAGCTGATCACTCACCTTGATGTTTTGTACTACATTGAACTGCTTCTTATTGTAATTACCAAGCTCAAACTCTGCCTTTCCATAGTTACCGGAAAAATCAGGCTTTGCCGAGATCACGTTGATACTACCGCCAGTAGAATTACGACCAAACAGAGTACCTTGTGGGCCACGTAAAACTTCGACTTGTTCAACGTCAAACATCAACGCCTGCGCACCTTGAGGACGTGGCGAATACAATCCGTCTGCATGAAAACCAACTGCAGGATCGCCAATTTCAGTCGTGTTGGTAGATGTAATTCCACGAATGGTCACTTGAATTGCAGAATCACCCGCTTGCGTAATCGTGACGTTAGGAATTTCGTTGGCCAAGTCTTTAGCGCTGGTGACGCCTCTACGCGTCAAATTTTCTTGAGTGAACGCAGTCACTGCCAATGGCGTTTTGAGTAGCGAGGTTGAATAACGCGTCGCAGTAACTTGCACTTCCTGAATCTGTTCCGACTCAGCTGCTTTTTTCTTTGGAGCAGTATTGTCAACAGCATTAGGGGCATCAGCTTCTGCCGCATAGCCGTGCATCGTCATCAATCCACAGGCACTGGCGACTGCCAGACTCATGAGTTTCCGTTTTGTCTTCGGTTGGAACATTTGATCTCCTTTTTAGGTATTTTGACATGACCCAGTTTTCACTGAAAATTCATGCCGCTTGGCACTGCAAATAATAATGAATCAACTTTTACTTTAGAAAGCTACGCCAACTCTTTCA
>JANYFV010000365.1 GCA_025359635.1 Undibacterium sp.
GTGTCCATTTGATACTTTGCAAAAAACTGTTGTTATACAAATAGGAGATGGTGTCGGGATGAGAAAGATAGCTTGCAAAATTCTCTGTTGACAAGAAAGCGCCAATCAAAACAGCAAACAGCACACACATAATCAAGCCAGGAAATACCCGCAAACCTCGACTAACCACAAATGAGGCTGCACTTTTTCTCTCCAGTAAACTATTTGTGACGACCAGCCCGCTCAAAAAAAAGAAAAATTTAACGGCGACTGTCCCGGAGCGATCAAAAACCAACGCCTTCAACACCGGATCGAGCAAGGCTCCAAAAGGAGCAATGGCATACGCATGACCGAAGATGACAGCGGAAGCAGCGATGAGTCTAAGCAAATCAAAATTGTTCGACTTGCGATTAAGGGCAAAGGCCAATTTCATGAAAAACTACCCTCGCCCATAAATATCATCGAAGCGGACGATATCATCCTCACCCAAATAATCACCAGACTGAACTTCGATTAACTCAAGGTCTACCGTTCCTTGATTTTCAAGTCTGTGTCTTACCCCAAGTGGGATGTAAGTAGATTGGTTCGCTACTAAGGTCATCATATCCATACCTCTGGTGACCAATGCAGTTCCACTGACGACTATCCAGTGTTCGGCACGGTGATGATGCATTTGCATGGACAGGCGTCCGCCAGGTTTGACCACAATACGCTTTACCTGAAATCGGGCGCCATTATCGATGGAATCATAATGGCCCCATGGTCGATATACCTTGCGATGATTTTCGGTTTGCGGATAATTACCGTCTTTCAATCGACTGACGATACGCTTGATATTTTGGGCATTTTCTTTGTTTGTAACCAAAATGGCGTCTGGCGTCTCTACCACTATCACGTCCTCTAATCCCAAACAGGCTACCAGCCGGCTGTCTGCCATCACCAGACAGTTTTTTGAATCTTCCAGCAAAACATCGCCCTTAACTGCGTTACCTTGCGCGTCTTTGTCAGAAACTTGCCAGACCGCGTCCCAAGCACCGACATCTGACCAGCCAGCATCGAGAGGTAACACGCAAGCCTTGATATCTAATTCTGGGGTTTTAGGAAGCTTTTCCATCACTGCATAGTCGATAGAATCAGACGGGCATTCTAAAAAAGCATCTTTGTCCAAGCGTACAAAATCAAAATCTACTTTGGCTAGAGTAAAAGCTTGCTGACATTGCTGATGCATCACAGGGTTGAAATGCTTGATGGCAGTGAGCCAGACACTGGCTTTCATCATGAAAATTCCGCTATTCCAAAGGTGCTTGCCACCAGCCACATAAGTGATTGCCGTTTCTAGTGCTGGCTTTTCTACAAATGCCAGCAATTCGCGGACAACTGTAGCGTCGATAGCATCGCCTGCCAGAATGTAACCATAACCAATTTCAGGACGATCTGGCACAATACCAAAGGTGACCATAGCACCGTTCGCGGCTTGCGAAAGACCGGCTTCTATCGTACTGTGGAAAACATCAAGATCAGCAATCACGTGATCAGCCGGCATTACAAGTAAAACAGCATCCGCATTTTTTTCTAATGCTGCAAAAGCCGCAAGAGTCAATGCTGGCGCGGTATTCCGCCCCGCTGGCTCCAATAAGATGGTGGGATTGGCGTAACCTACGGCACGCATTTGCTCTGCCGTAATAAAGCGATACTCTTCATTGCACACAACAATAGGCGCCGGTGCAACTTCTACGCTACCTTGAAACGACTGCATTCTGATTGCAGTCGCTTGTAACATTGAGTCATCACCCGTCAAGTTATGTAACTGTTTGGGATGCCTCTCTCTCGACAAGGGCCACAAGCGAGTGCCAGATCCACCAGATAAAATGACGGTTTGAAGTAACATAGAGAAGATCCAAAAAATTTGCTACGCAAAATACAATCACGACGACATCAAAAACCATGCCTCACTCGCAGACTCAATAGAAGAGCCCTAGAAAAATGGTCATGAAAAATGCACATTGTACAACACTGCTAAGTTTAGAATGACCTATGCGTTTACAATCATTACAATTTCTTATTTCATCTCGCCAAATTAAATTATTCCATGAAAAAAATCATCTCAGCAAACCTCAACGGCATCCGTTCCGCAGCTAAAAAAGGCTTTTTTGAATGGATGGCAAAAGAAGCCGCTGATTTTGTCTGCGTGCAGGAGCTTAAGGCGCAAGAGCTGGACATGACGCCTGAGTTTCTTAACCCTAATGGCTATCATGGGCATTTTCATTATGCCGAGAAAAAGGGTTACTCAGGTGTTGGTGTGTATAGCCGGAAAGAGCCGGATGCCGTGGTGATTGGTTTTGGTGATCCTGAATTTGATGCCGAGGGACGTTATGTGCGTTGCGACTTTGGTACATTGACGGTGATCTCGCTGTATTGCCCCTCTGGCTCATCTTCACCTGAGCGGCAAGAGGCTAAGTTTCGATTTATGGCTTTGTTTATGCCGCATTTGGCCAAGCTGAT
>JANYFV010000154.1 GCA_025359635.1 Undibacterium sp.
GCAAAGCCAGCAGTAAAAAAAGCAGCAGCTAAACCAGCAGCAAAGCCAGCAGTTAAAAAAGCAGCAGCTAAACCAGCAGCAAAGCCAGTAGCTAAAAAAGCAGCAGCAAAGCCAGTAGCTAAAAAAGCAGCAGCTAAACCAGCAGCAAAAAAAGTAGCAGCTAAGCCAGTAGCAAAAAAAGTAGCAGCTAAACCAGCGGCAAAGCCAGCAGCTAAAAAAGCAGCAGCTAAACCAGCGGCTAAGCCAGCAGCTAAAAAAGCAGCAGCTAAGCCAGCGGCTAAAAAAGCAGCAGCTAAACCAGCAGCAAAAAAAGTAGCAGCTAAGCCAGTAGCAAAAAAAGCAGCAGCTAAACCAGCGGCAAAGCCAGCAGCTAAAAAAGCGGCAGCTAAACCTGCAGCAAAGCCGGCAGCAAAAAAAGCAGCGGCAAAACCAGCAGTTAAAAAAGCAGCAGCGAAGCCAGCAGCTAAGCCAGCGGCAGCAAAACCTGCAGCAGCTAAACCTGCGGCAGCTAAACCTGCGGCAAAGCCGGCAGCTAAAAAAGCAGCAGCTAAACCAGCAGCAGCTAAGCCAGCAGCAGCTAAGCCAGCAGCTAAGCCAGCAACGCCAGATGCAAAAACAGTAGTAAGCCCAACAGCAGCTTGGCCTTTCCCTACTGGCTCACGTCCAGCATAATTTTACGTGCTTGGATGCCTGATCTTATTCAGGCACAATACCCACTGTGTGATCTTCACTCAGTGGGTTTTTTTTAGGGAGAACGGTTCGTGTTACATGGAATTTTTACCTTCATCGTGGATACTGTCGCAGGTCTGTTTGCCGGGTTTTTGCTATTACGTTTCTGGATGCAGGCATTGCGGGTCAGGCCACCGATGGGCTTGGCACAATCTGTTTTTCAGTTGACCGATTGGGTGGTACATCCTATTCGTCGCCTTATTCCTGGGTTTGCCGGATATGACTGGGCAAGTTTAATCGCTGCTTTTCTGGTCGCCCTGCTGGCGATGACATTGGAGTACGCTTTAGTTCCGCAAGTCTCTTTTCCACTCATTGCTTTGTTAGCGGTGTTTCATATGGTGCAGTGGATACTATATGGTTTCATGGCCTTATTAGTGCTTGAAGCAGTCTTCAGCTGGGTTAATCCACACGCGCCATTTGCGCCATTTATCCGGGCCTTAAATGAACCGGTCTTGTCGCCATTACGCAGAATCATTCCAGTATTAGGAGGAATTGATTTCTCCACGCTAGTCGCCTTGATAGGACTACAGGTATTAAATAGATTGTTAGATGAATTGCTGCCTACATTGATACGGATGAGTTTTTGATTGACTGGTGGTTGGCCGCTACCAATTCAAAATCTGGTGATTCTAAAAACTGAAGAAGGTATGTATGGACTTGGTAATACGCAATGCTAATTTACCTGACGGCAGGCTAGCTGTAGACATTGCTATAGCCGCTGGCCGTATAGTCGACATCGGTAAAGTTTTGCCAATAATAGGCCAAACAGAAATCGATGCGCAGGGTAATTTAGTTAGCCCTCCGTTTGTCGACGCCCATTTTCACATGGACGCCACACTTAGCTACGGCTTACCGCGCGTCAATCAATCCGGCACTTTACTGGAAGGTATTGCGCTCTGGGGTGAGCTCAAGCCGACTCTGACGCAAGATGCGATTATCCAACGTGCACTGCAATATTGTGATTGGGCGGTAGCACGCGGCTTGCTAGCGATACGCTCGCATGTGGATATTTGCGATGACAGATTGCTGGCAGTTGAAGCATTGCTGCAAGTTAAAAAACAAGTCGCTCCCTACATCGATCTGCAACTGGTGGCTTTCCCACAAGATGGTTTACTGCGTAGTGCCACGGCGTTCAGCAATCTGAAACGCGCGATAAACATGGGGGTTGATATAGTTGGCGGCATCCCACATTTTGAACGGACCATGGCCGATGGTGCCGAATCGGTCAAGTTGTTATGCGAATTCGCCGCTGAAAAAAGCTTGCGAGTAGATATGCACTGCGACGAATCCGATGACCCCATGTCGCGCCATATCGAAACCCTGGCCTATCACAGTCACAGGCTAGGCATGCAGGGCAGAGTGACCGGCTCGCACTTAACTTCCATGCATTCCATGGATAATTATTACGTCAGCAAACTCTTGCCGTTGATGTGCGAAGCTGGGGTAGCGGCCATCGCCAATCCGCTCATCAACATCACACTGCAAGGTCGCCACGACACTTATCCAAAACGACGCGGCATGACGCGCGTACCAGAAATGATGGCGGCAGGCATAGATGTCGCCTTCGGCCAGGATTGCACTTTGGACCCGTGGTATAGCTTAGGTTCAGGCGACATGCTGGAAGTCGCTCACATGGGTCTGCACGTGGCGCAGATGACCGGGCAAGAAGCGATGCAGGCATGCTTTCGATCTGTGACTGAGACACCGGCACGTATCCTCGGATTAGATGGATATGGATTGGAAGTGGGTTGTCATGCGGATTTTGTAATTTTGGATGCGGCCAATCCGGTCGAGGCAATACGCTTACGGGCAACGCGCTTGAAGGTGATACGGCGCGGCGTAATAATTAGTGAGAGCCAGGCTGCGCATGCTAGTTTGTCTTTGCCAGGGCGGCAAGGCTTGGTGGATTTTAGATTGCGATAAATTCCTGAGTCCACACTAGCAGATGCGCAGCGTTGCTACACCACCCCGACGCTTTCTAGTTTCTCAGAAAACGTCACTTATCACCATACAAACGCAGCGTAATCGGACATATGTTTTGATAGCGATCATGCCTTCATACCTCAAGCACCAAAGGCAAAATAATCTCGACAGCCAAACCGCCAGTGTTGCGATTGTTGGCGCTGATCTGGCCGCCGTGCGCGTGTATGACGCGCTTTGCTATGGCTAGGCCGAGGCCGTAACCATCCGAATTTCTGGCGCTGTCGCCGATGCGAAAAAAAGGCTCGAAGATTGCCAGCAATTCGGTCTCAGGCACACCGCCACCTTCGTCGAGTACCACTACTTGCAGCACTTGTCTTGCATCATCCACACAAACGCTCATGCTGACACAGCTGCCGGTTGCCGTATGCTTGATGGCGTTGCGCACGACGTTTTCAAACGCGCGATACAGCAGATCGTAGCGTCCCATGACTTTGACTTTTGTCTTGGCTTCGCCAAAAAATTCACATCGGCGGTTCTTGCTTTCGGCTTCAAAACTGGCGTTATTTCTCAGATCGTCTAGCAATTCATCCATCGCTATCTCATCTAGCTTACCAAGCACACCAGCTTCTATGCGTGACAAGCTTAATAATTCACCGACCAGCTTATCCATCCGCATGCCCTCGCGCTCGATGCGCTCTAGGCTAACCTCGATTCTTTCCGGTTGTTGCCGCGCCAGACCGATTGCCGCTTGCAGTCTGGCCAGTGGTGAGCGTAGCTCGTGCGAGACATCGTGTAATAGCCGGCGCTGGCTTTCTAGCAGGATGCCGAGACGCTCTGCCATTTTGTCAAAATCATGTCCCAGATCGGCTAACTCGTCGCGTCGTTGCCCCATGCTGACGCCGACCCGGGTTTGCAAATTGCCCTCGGCCAGAGAGTTAAACGCGGCGCGCAAATGCCGTATTGGGGTGGCCATATACCAGGCCAGTAAGGCAGCAAAAAACAGGCTGGCGATAAAAGCGGACGTCATCGGTAACCAGGTACGTTGTCTGAATGAATGCGGCGGAGAATCTGGCGGCCCTTGTGATCCTTGTGGCCCTTGTCGTCCTTGTAAAAATGGCGGCCGGTCTTCGCCATGATCCGATGGAGCATGAGAGGGATCAAAACCTGGCTGAGGCGGGCCATCTATGCGCCGCAGATCAGCAAACTCAGGTGCTTTATCAGTGCCACGATCAGCAGCACTGCCTGACCCGTTTTGCGTAGTTTGCGTCAGCCAGATAGTGCTACTGATGCCGATGATGGCCGTCACTTGCGCCAACAAAATAAAGAAGAAAAATTTCCAGAACAGGCGTCCCATAATGCACTTTCTTATTCAAACTTGAGCAGCATGTAGCCCTGCCGGTAGACGGTTTGTATGATGGTACGTCCATCACTGAGATTTGCGAGTTTTTGTCTGATGCTGCTGAGATGCACATCGATGTTGCGGTCAAAGCGCGCCAGCGGGCGACCCAGGCCTAGTTCGGATAAATCGTTTTTACTCACGGTGCGTCCGGCATTTTTTGCCAGTACGTCAAGCAGGCTAAATTCGGTACTGGTGAGTTCCAGCGCCTGACCATTCCATTCTGCGCGCCTTTGCCCTGACCACACGCTGAGCAAACCGATCACCATGGCTTGCGCCGCTAGTTCTGGATTATTTTGCGCCTGGGTACGGCGCAAGATGGCCCTGATTCTGGCCAGCAATTCACGCGGCGTGCAAGGTTTTGGAACGTAATCGTCCGCACCAAGTTCCAGTCCAATAATTTTATCGACGTCGTCACCTCTGGCGGTCAGCATCAGCACCGGTATCCGGCTATGCATGCGGATCTGGCGCAAGGCCTCAATTCCGTTCATGCGCGGCATCATCACATCGAGCACGGCGATAGCGTGTTCGCCGCTTAAGGCTGCCGTTACGGCTTGTTCACCGTCGTGTACGGTAGTAACGATAAAGCCCTCCCGTTCGAGGTATTCCCTCAACATCTGGAGCAGCTCTACATCATCATCTGCGAGTAAGACCTTGGTCATTTTTTAATTTTAGTAAGTTTGCCAAATCATAAGCAATTAGCGCTGGTGCGTACAGGTTAAGTAGAGCGATTTACTTAGATTTACTTTGGCTTGGTAGCAACCGGACAGGTAACTTTACGCATCTTTACCTTTGCTTAACCTCGCTTTACACCACGCCGGGAGAGAATATTTTTGGCAAATCCCTC
>JANYFV010000450.1 GCA_025359635.1 Undibacterium sp.
CGAGCCGATCAGGCTCTTGCGCGTGGCAGCTTCTTTGGCCTGCTTCTCGCGCATTTGCCCGTCCATGATGCGGGTAGCCAGCACGCGCATGGCTTGTGCCTTGTTTTGATGCTGGCTGCGGCCATCCTGGCATTCGACTACGATGCCGGTCGGGATATGCGTTAAGCGCACGGCAGAATCGGTCTTGTTGATGTGCTGACCACCGGCACCAGAGGCGCGGAAGGTATCGATACGTAAATCCGAATTATTGATAATCACATCGGCCAGTTCATCGGCTTCTGGCATCACCGCCACGGTGCAGGCCGAGGTGTGGATGCGGCCCTGGGTTTCAGTAGTCGGCACGCGCTGTACGCGGTGGCCGCCCGATTCAAATTTAAGCTTGGAGTAAGCGCCCACGCCAGCGATACGCACGATCGCTTCTTTGTAGCCGCCCAGCTCGGAAGGTGATTCTGACATCATTTCTATTTGCCAGCGATTGCGTTCGGCAAAACGGGTGTACATACGCAGCAGATCGCCGGCGAACAAGGCTGCTTCGTCTCCTCCCGTTCCAGCACGAATTTCTAATAATATATTGCGTTCGTCGTTAGGGTCTTTCGGCAGGAGCATTTTTTGCAGATCGCCTTGCAAGTCTTCCATGCGCTGCTTGGCGTCGTTGATTTCTTCCTGCGCGAACTCTTTCATCTCGGGGTCAGACAACATTTCTTGCGCCGAGACGATATCTGTCTGTGCCTGCTGGTAGTTTTTATACAGCGCTACCAGCGGCTCGAGTTCTGCATTTTCACGCGTGAGTTTGCGATAATTGTCCATGTCTTTGGTGACATCTTCTTGCATCAGAAGTTGGCTGACTTCGACCAGGCGTTCTGCCAATTGGTCGAGTTTGGAAAGCATAGATGGTTTCATGGTGCTACCTGTTTAAAGATGAATGATGATTTTGGATTGGCAAATAATTGCCGAGGGCGCGCCAGCAGCGTCGTTGTTGATTTTGGTGACTGCGGTGACTGATGTGAGTTTGCTGTAGCTAACGCTTGGTGCGAAACAGTTGTGGCAACAAGGCGGCAAGACGAGCGCGTTCGTCCCCTTTCGCCTGGTGCAATGCCTGCTGCGGGCCGTGCAAAAATTTTGCGGTGATGCCCTTGGATAATGCTTCCAGCACGACATCAATATCGTCACCGCGCGCCAGCATTTTGCGTGCACGTTCTAGCTCCATCACGCGCATAGCTTCGCTGGTTTCGTGCAAATCCTGGATCACCGGTACGACGATGCGCCCATCGACCCAATGCATAAACGATTGCACACGTGTTTCAATAATCGCCTCGGCTTGCGCTACAGCTGCCTGGCGATTTTCCAGCCCGGTCTGAACCACGTTACCAAGATCATCCACCGTGTATAAAAATACGTCATCGAGCTGTGCAACCTCCGGCTCTATATCACGCGGTACCGCCAAATCCACCATGAAAATCGGACGATGGCGCCGCGTTTTGACAGCGCGTTCCATCAGGCCGAGACCGATGATAGGAAGTGACGAAGCGGTGCAAGAAATAATAATGTCAAACTGATGCAGACATTGCGGCAACTCTGCCAGACGGATGGCGCGACCATTAAAACGATGCGCCAGGGCTTCGCCTCTTTCCATGGTGCGATTCGCAACGGTAATGCTTTTAGGATTTTGTGCAGCAAAATGGGTAGCGCACAGCTCTATCATTTCACCTGCACCAATAAACAAAACATGCTGTTCGGATACTTTATCGAAAATGCGTTGCGATAAACGGACCGCAGCTGCGGCCATCGATACACTATGCGCGCCAATTTCAGTGGTACTGCGCACTTCTTTAGCAACGGCAAAGGTGCGTTGAAATAGTTGGTGCAAATACGTGCCCAAACCACCCGCCGCATCGGCCTGTCTCACCGCATCTTTCATTTGCCCCAAGATCTGCGGTTCACCCAAGACCATAGAATCGAGGCCGGAGGCAACGCGAAAAGCATGGCGCACTGCATTGTCTTGCGGCAAAGTGTACAAGTGTGGCCTGAGTTCAGAGTGCGGCAGCTGATGAAAATCTGCTAAAAAATGCGCGGTAGCATCGATGGCATTGGCGTCAGCGCTGACGGCATACAACTCAGTGCGATTGCAAGTCGATAAAATGGCGGCTTCGACGCAAAACTGACTATTGTTTGTCGCTATATCTCGGCCAAACCACGAACGCGCAGCGACCACTGCCTGACCAATTTGATCGGGTGCAAAGGCAACTTTCTCGCGTAGTGAAAGCGGGGCGGTCGTGTGGTTGAGGCCAACGGCAATTAATTGCATAGATGAAATGTTGAAGATAGGTGCACATTATAACGCGTCAAAGCACAGTTTTTCTTGCTTGACCGTATCACTTACGCGATATCAAAGCCGAATCAAGCGTTAATTGAGAGTGATTTGCTCTGAATCTGGATTTGATGAATCCGCGCTTCCCTAGAATAGTTTTATTCGGCGGATGCTTGTTCTAAGCGATAACCATAGCTATACACGGGTGCCAGACGATAACCATTTTCTGGCCTTAGTGCGAGTTTGTTACGTACTCTTGAAATATGGGTGTCCATGGTGCGCGATGGGACATCAATATCGCGTGACCAGACAGCCTCGAGGATATACGCACGGGATAAAGGGCGACCGAGATTTTTGAACAAGAGCAGTGCCAGGTCAAATTCTTTTTGTGTCATTTCAACAGGAACATTATTGACACTAAGGCGTCCTGCACGCAATTCAAATTTGTATGGTCCAAACTGTAAGTGTTCTTCGGCGGTTTGTGCCGGATAAGCGCGGCGTAATAAGGCATTTACCCTTGCAACCAGCTCGCCACTGCGTATCGGTTTAATCATATAATCGTCCGCGCCTGCTTCCAGGCCAGCGATGATATCGTTCTCACTGGAGCGGCCAGTCATGAAAAGAACGGGAAGTGTGAGAGAGAGCTTTTCTCGTACCCAGTGCAGGACTTCAGTCCCGCTTAAATCGGGCACTAGCCAATCGAGAATCAGGATGTCGTAACTTTCTCTGCGTAATTGATGCAGGATTTCTTTGCCGCTTTCGAAAGGGTGACAAGTATGTCCTGCTGCATTCAAAACGGTGCAAACAAACTCCAGGAGAGTAGCGTCGTCATCGAGTATGGCTATTCGCATAAATCCTTAGGGAAGAAAATGGAGTAGTGAGTTTTGTAGAAAAGTGATCAAAAAAGAATGAAGAGCGAAAAATATTTTTCCCCACTCTTCATGACGGGTAATTAGCTACGGAACTCCACGTCAGGCAAAATCACATTAACGTCCAACACTTCTAAATTACCTTGTTTGTCGAGCGACACTTTAATGTCGTTAGGATTGACTTTGGTGTACTTGGCGATCACTGCGATTAATTCTTCACGCAATGCAGGTAAAAAATCGTAACCATCACGACCGGTCCGTTCACGGGCGATAATAATTTGTAAGCGCTCCTTCGCCGCATTTGCGCTCTTTGGTTTGGTATTGAATAAAAAAGAAAGCAAAGCCATCTTACTTACCTCCGAAAATACGTTTTAAAATACTTGGTTTTTCATACGCTACAAATTTCAAAGGGACATCTTCACCTAAGAAACGGGAAATCACATCCTGATAGGCGTTCGAGACATCGCTGTCTTTCATGTGGATCGCCGGATTACCATGGTTGGATGCTTGCAATACATCTTCTGATTCAGGAATCACGCCTATCAACGGAATGCGCAAAATCTCTTGTACATCAGTGTAAGACAGCATTTCGCCCGCTTCTACCCGCTTCGGCGAATAGCGCGTGATCAGCAAGTGTTCTTTGACTGGCTCTCCGCCTGCCTGGGCGCGTTTTGATTTAGCTTGAATAATACCCAGGATACGGTCGGAATCACGTACCGATGAGACTTCAGGATTCGTAACAACGATAGCCTCGTCGGCAAATGTCAGTGCCATCACCGCACCGCGCTCGATGCCGGCAGGTGAATCGCAAACGATGTACTGGAAATCCATTTTGATCAGATCATTCAAGACGCGCTCGACACCTTCTTCAGTCAATGCATCTTTATCTCGTGTTTGTGACGCAGGCAAAATAAACAGATTGTCGCAATGCTTGTCTTTAATCAGTGCTTGATTGAGTGTAGCCTCACCGCTAATCACATTCACTAAATCATAGACCACGCGACGTTCGCAGCCCATGATCAGATCCAGATTACGCAGACCAACGTCAAAATCCAATACCGCTGTCTTATGGCCACGCATAGCCAATCCAGAAGCGAAACTTGCACTCGAAGTAGTCTTGCCTACTCCGCCTTTACCCGACGTTACAACGATGATTCTTGCCACAAAAAACTCCTTTAATTTTTAAAACCTCTAAGCTGCTGATTTCATGGATGATACTTCAATACTGTCGCCAATTAATTTGATTTGTACCGGGTGTTGCGCAGGCAATTTTGGGAAGCCATTCTCAAACGTGCGGTAAATTCCGGCAATCGAGACTAACTCCGCCTCCATCGTTAGTGCATAAATACGCGCTTCAGTATTCCCGCTTGCACCCGCCAAGGCGCGGCCTCGCAACGGTGCGTAAATATGGATACTGCCATCTGCAATCACTTCGGCGCCATTATTTACCGCAGCGGTAATGATCAGGTCGGCACCACGCGCATAAATTCTTTGGCCTGCGCGTACCGGCGTGTCAATCACCATGGCCGGGACATTTTTGATCACGACAGACGGTGCCGGCGCGGGTTCGGCCATCACTGCAACTGGTTCTGGTGCGGGTGATGGCTCGGCAGTCGGCGCAATTTCAGGGCGTGCCTTACTTACCACATCAATGCTCAAGCCATGCGCGCGAATGGTCGCAAAATCATCTTCTTGCGCATTGCGCACAGCGACGACCGTTAATCCATGGGATTTGAACAGGGCGACTAAGCCAGCCCAATCGAGTTTTTGCCGGGCAATCGACTCCACATCGACGATGGCAAATTCGTCATCAAAAAAATCTGGGGTACCAGCCGTCATCGCTTTCAGAGCCGCATCGAGGACGGCGATACTGGCGTCATGCAGCAATACTGCAACGGCTACGACGGTGGATATCTTAATTTCTATAGGCTTGCGGGTCAGACTGTTTTGCATATGTGATGAATAAGTGGCGAAATCAATGGTGAAATTAATGGTGAAATTAATGGTGAAATAAACGCTGAGAGTAACTTATTGACGCCACATTTTTAGCCCTGGATAAAAATATGTGCCGTAAAAAGGCTAATCGTACCAAGTGCTGAGCCAGATTGCAAAAAAAGGACGGAAGATGGGCTTATTTGAGCTTAATTGGGCGTAATTTTGCGATGCAGGCCTGAAGCCCGATTCTGATCGGTTGTGGCTATGGTGTGAATACAACAAAAGAGTCATACAACTTTGGCAGCCTTCTTGTTGAGATGATTTCTCTTTCCCGGTTATTCCGCCTTTTACCCTCCTCTGTAGAGCTAGAACCGTTCAAATGTTGATATCAATTTTGGTATCAATAACTCAAAATAATTGATTGGAGAGATTTTTGTGCAAGTCTTAATATCAACTCAGACCTCGAAGTTGAAACGTTTTACCTGATTTGCACACAATAAAATCTAATTGGAGATATATGAAAGCTAACCGCGTTAACCTAGCTGGCCAGGTTTTGGCCACACAACCCCAGCGCTTTGCTTTGAAGGCTTCGGTCGCAACTTTGGTTGCTGTCGGTGCCATGACTAGTGCATCGGTATGGGCGCAAGAAGTTGCCCCTGTTGTTGCTGTTACAGCTGCGGAGCCAGCTACCGTGACCGTATCCGGTGTGCGCCTGGCAGCACAAAATGCACAAACATTAAAGAAAAGCGCAGAGCAAGTTGTCGACTCTATCGTCGCCAGTGACATCGGTAAGTTTCCTGATAAAAACGTCGCAGAAATTCTGGGTCGTGTTACCGGTGTTCAGGTCGTGCGCGAAAATGGCGAAGCTGGTAACGTCATCGTGCGCGGTTTGGGCGGCATCGTGACTCTGTTCAACGGGCGTGAAATGTTTACGGCGGCTGGGCGTAGTTTGTTTCTTGCCGACGTACCAGCAACTATGTTGCAACGCATCGACGTCTATAAAACGCAAGGCGCTGATATGGTCGAAGGCGGCACTGCGGGTGTGATTGATGTGCGTACCAATCGTCCGTTTGATTTTAAAGAACAAGTAACCTCGATTAACGCGCGTATCGAAAATAGAGATAAGGCAAAATCGAATAATCCTGACCTGTCGACTATGTATTCCAATCGCTGGAAAACCGACTTAGGTGAAGTCGGCGCATTGCTTGGGTTGTCGTGGCAAGAAGGTAAATACCATGACGAAACTGCATGGGTTTCACCGCCTATGCCTTACGATACTGCTGTCAATACTGTGAATGGAGTTGCTGGAAAAGCTGGTTCGATCACAGGTATGGATTCTATGGGCCGCGTCATGAACGCCGGTGATCGCAAGCGTATGGCAGCCAATCTGGCCTTGCAATGGCGTCCAAGTTCAGAGGTAGAAATTTACGCAGAAGCCTTCAATACCCTGATTCACCATGATTCTGAAAGTGATTTCATGGTTGGTGTTTTGCCGAAAGATGGCGCGACGATTACGACTGTCCCTGGTAGCACCGTTCTGCAATCCATCAGTAAAGAAAACGCAGGTATGTTTGCCCTGACGTCGACACAAGCGCGTCGTGCCTATTCAAGAGGCACACAAGGTGCGTTGGGTGGTCGTTGGGATGCATCACCGCAATTGCGCGTCACCACAGAACTTGCCACTACAGTGAGCAACTGGAGTCAGGAAAACCCGATTCTCGACGTGTATGGCTTCCCCAGTACGATACAAGGAAGTGTGCGTAACGGCGGCGGCTATCTGACTTACCCGAAGACAGATATTACAGACGGAAAAAATTGGAATATTTTCCAGATATTTGACAATCATGCGCATGAGGAAAGTAAATCTCATGACTGGCGTGCTGATGCAACTTATGAATTAGAAGGCAATAAATTTTTCAAAGATTTCAGTGGTGGTGTTCGCTTGAACGAAAGAACAGCCCAACACATCAATGAAATGAATGGCCACTCTATGGCGCCAGGCATTTTTTCGCCAAGTGAAATCAAGGCCAATACGATTGCGGGTTTGGGATGTCTGTCGCAAGCAACGGGTGGCGATTATGGCTTTAGTCAATTCTGGACACCTTGTCGCGACTATCTTTTGAATAATACTGCGGCAGTTCGTCAACTTGTAACCGGATCGAGCAATGCTTCACCGGATGATCCGCTGTCATTTTTCAAAGACGTTGAAAAAACCACCGCCATCTACGGAAAAACTAAATTCGGTTTTGCAATGGGTAGCGTGCCAGTCGATGGTTCGCTTGGCGTACGTGTAGTCAAGACAGATCAGGATTTGAGCGCGTTCGATTCCATCAATGGCGTCGTCAAGGCAACCAATATTTCTACCTCATCGACCGATGTATTGCCTAGTTTTAGCCTGAAGGCGACGTTGCAACCTGATCTGATCGCCCGTTTGATTACTGGTAAGGCAATTCAGCGCGCGAATTTTGCTGACTACAACCCAGGCTTGCGCCTTTATCCGTCGACGACTACGACCTTGTCGACTGGTAATGCGGGTAATCCTAACCTTAAACCTATTGAATCGAATAATCTGGATGCGACGCTGGAATGGTATTTTGCACCGACTGGCTCAGTAACAGGAACAGTGTTTCAGCACAAGTTCAAGAACTTTTTGCAACGCAAAGCAGCTAACGAAACTTACGGTGGCATCACCTATCTGGTCGATAGACCTTACAACTCGCAAGATGGACATCTGGAAGGATTTGAGCTGGCGTATAGACAGTTTTATGACAAGCTTCCCGGCTGGATGAGTGGTTTGGGTATGGAGGCAAATCTGACTTACATGAAAGGTGGATTGACCGAGCCATCTGGTGTGACGAACAACTTCCCAGGCATGTCGAAATGGTCTTACAACCTGGTTGGTCTGTATGAAAAAAATGCCTGGTCAGCACGTCTGGCTTACAGCTGGCGCGACAAGTTCATCGCAGAATACAATTATCGCGGTTGTTGCAACCTGATCGTTGATCCCCTCAGAACTTTGGATGCTTCTATCGGTTACAAAATCAACAGTCAACTCACGTTGACTTTAGATGGAAGTAATTTGCTGGATCAGCCATATAATGATTACCATGGCAGCCCAGATTTACCACGTGACATCCGTCGCTATGACCGCACTATCGGCTTGGCGTTGCGCTGGAAGAACTAAGCTAGGTTTACGTAAGTGATGTGTTTGGGCGTTGCTGTGGCTTAGGCCTGCGACGCCCTTTTTTTATGTATCGTTGAACCGAATAACAAGTGAATGAAAATATAATGCAAACACAAAAATTATCGACGATGGAAAAAGTAGGTTTCGGTGCCGGCGATATGGCATTGAATGTTGTGATCTCGTCCATGATGCTCATCATCACATTTTTTTATACCGACATTTACGGTTTAAAAACCACGGACCTCGCGTTGCTGTTTGTGCTAGTGAAATTCATCGGCGCGATTGCCGATCTGGCGATGGGGCAATTGACCGATAGATTTACCACACGCGTTGGCCGTTATCGCCCGTATTTACTATGGCTGGCGGTACCTTACGGCATTAGCGTGTTTTTTGTTTTTACTACGCCAGAATGGGAATACAGCGCCAAATTGATTTGGGCTTATTCCACCTACATACTTATGACGGTAATGACGGCAGGTGTCGGCATTCCGTATATCTCCTTAGTGAGTGCCTTGACCAATGACCCGAAAGAGCGTTTATCCGCCAACGGTTATCGCCTGTTTTTCGCCAAAATCGGCGCCTTTATGGTGACAATTATTGTGCCAATATTGGCGCAAAAATGGGGCGATGGAAATGCGGCAGCCGGTTATCAGGCGGCCATGGCAGTAATGGCCGCGATGGGCGTCGGCTTATTTTTATTTTGTTATTTCACCACCACAGAACGCGTTGTGCATGTCGTCGAAAAACAGTCTTTATCGGCGCAGTTAAAAGTCTTATTACGTAATGATCAATGGCTGATTTTATGTGGTGTGTGTGTGACCGGCACTGTCGGTTACGTGGTGCGTGGATCGGTGGCGATTTATTATGCCAAATATTATCTGGGCGGAAACACAGAAACCGTAGCAGCCTTCTTATCTACCGGCGTGGCTGCGGCTATATTGTCGATGATCGCGTCCACCTGGATTACCAAATTTTATTGCAAAGTAAAACTGTTTCGCTATACACAAATCGCTGTAGCGATTATCAGTGCCTTGATTTATATTGCGGTCAAACCGGGTGACATGGTGCTGGCGTTCATGCTGTATTTTTTATTGTCTTTCGTGGTGGATTTGCATGCACCTGTATTCTGGTCGGCGATTGCCGAGACTATTGATTATGGCCAGGTAAAGACTGGCAAGCGCGTTTCAGGTTTTGCTTTTGGCGGTATTTCGGTTTGTCAAAAAGCCGGTATGGCGGTAGCGGGTGGCTTGGTCGGTATTTTATTGAGTTATTTCAATTATCAGCCAAATCAGGAGCAAACGCAGTTTGCCTTGACCGGTATCGCGCTGATGTTTTCGGTGATTCCCGGTGTGTTCCATCTGATCATGGGCATGTTGATGTTTAAGTATCGTATCAGTGATGAGTATTACACTTCAGTGAAGAGCGAAATGCGGAACAAGGGTTATGTTGCTGCTTGAATTGGGTAGAAAACGGCGATCAGACTCCCTCATCTCCCGCCCTTCTCCCGCCAGCGGAAGAAGGGAGTTAAGTTGGCATTTGAATAGAAACAAAAACTGAAAAGTATCATGAACCAAAAATTACACCCATTAATCGAGCAGCGCGCCGATCCGCATATTTATCGACATACCGATGACTATTACTATTTCACTGCATCGGTGCCGCAATACGATTGCATCGAGTTGCGGCGCGCTAAAACCATCGCTGAATTAGCGAATGCGCAGACTGTTGATGTCTGGCACAAGCCAGATATCGGAGCCTATAGCGAATTGGTCTGGGCACCAGAATTGCATTTTAACGACGGTGCCTGGTATGTGTATTTTGCGGCAGCACCTAGTCGCGACATCAAGGACAAATTGTTTCAGCACCGTATGTATGCGATCCGCAATACCAATGCCAATCCCCTCGAAGGTGAATGGCAATTCATGGGACAAATCGATACCGGCATCGACAGTTTTTGCCTCGACGCGACCAGTTTTACGCACAACGGTGTTTTGTATTATTTGTGGGCGCAAAAAGATCCGGCGATCGAGGGTAATTCAAATCTGTACATCGCTCCGATGAAAACTCCATGGCAATTGGCGGGCAAGCCAGTGATGTTAAGCAAGCCTGAATTCGATTGGGAGATTCGCGGCTTCTGGGTCAATGAAGGGCCATCGGTACTCAAGCGCAATGGCAAAATTTTCATCAGTTATTCCGCCAGCGCCACCGATGAAAATTACGCGATGGGCTTGTTATGGGTCGATGAAAATGCCGATTTACTCGACCCGGCCGCGTGGACTAAAGCGAAAGAGCCAGTATTTCAAACTTGCTACGAATATGGCATTTATGGCCCTGGCCATAATAGTTTTACGTATGCTGAAGATGGCGATACCGTGATGCTGGTGTATCACGCGCGTACTTACACCGAAATTGTCGGCGACCCGCTGTGGAATCCGGATCGACATACCTTCGTCAAACAATTGCAGTGGGATGCGCAGGGCATGCCCGTGTTCGGCCGCCCTTCGGTACAGTGACGATGGGTACGCACACGATCGCGCAACAAGATTTTGGTCAATTGGTCGACGGGACATCAATTCAGTTATTTACCCTGATGAATAGCCATGGAATGATGGTGAAAGTGATTGATTTTGGTGGCATTGTCACCGAGCTTCAGGTGCCTGATAAGAACAATCAATTTGACGATATTACTTTGGGCTTTGAGAGTGTCGCACCGTATTGCGACGCTTCGCCTTATTTTGGCGCACTGATAGGCCGCTTCGGCAACCGCATTGCGCAAGCTTGTTTTGTTCTGGATGGAAAAACTGTGCAACTTCCTTGTAATGACGGCGCCAATCATTTACATGGTGGTGTTGCAGGTTTTCATCGTGTGAAGTGGAACGCCACCCCTTTTGAAACGGAAGAGGCGGTCGGTCTTCATTTGACGTATCTGAGTGTCGATGGCGATCAAGGCTATCCCGGTAATCTTCATGTCACAGTGACTTATGAATTGACGAATGATAACGAGTTGCACGTGCGCTATCACGCAGTGACAGACCAGGCGACACCGGTGAATCTGACCCAACATGCGTATTTCAATCTGGCAGGCATACATCAAAAAACGAGCAACATACTCGGTCATGAAATGATGATCAACGCCGATGCCTATACGCCAGTCAATAGCAACCTGATTCCGACCGGTTCGATCACCCAAGTAACCGATACCCCATTTGATTTTCGTGTACCGCAGGCTATCGGTGCCCGTATTGATAATGTGGATCAACAACTTGAGTATGGCAAAGGCTACGACCACAATTATGTGCTGAACAAAGTGACGCCAACAGAATTTAGCCTGGCGGCCAAGGTAAGAGAGCCCATATCAGGGCGGGTATTAGAACTCTGGACGCAAGAGCCAGGTTTGCAGTTTTATAGCGGTAATTTTTTGGATGGCAGCCTGACCGGCAAGGGCTGCAATTATGGACACCGCAGTGGTTTCTGCCTGGAGCCGCAACACTATCCTGATGCGCCGAATCAGCCCTCATTCCCAAATGTTATTTTGCGACCGGGTGAGGTGTATTCCAGCCATACAATGTATCGGTTTTTGGTACAAGCTTAGCTTGTGGTATGGATTATCTGGCAGTGAGTGCGCACATTTTTATTGCTTCAGCATTGTCTTGATATTTGATATCACCAATCACGAACCACAGATTTTTTCGTGCTAGATGTTTGGTTTGTCTTCGCACTTATTTTTCGATCTGCTCGATACTCTTCGTTGCTAGTGTCAAGTAGTGCATGCTACACCGAAATGATAGCGAAAAGGAATTGCAACTCCAATTTCAATAATGCAAGATTGATCTCCTCAGGCATTCGTCGATTTCCGTTTATTGAGAGTAATCATAGGTCAACTTGGTGAGTTTCATAATTGTGTATAGCAAAAAATAGCTTGAAAATGCCCATGTCTAAAAATATCTTGCGTCTGGCCTGCTTGCGTCTGGTGGAAGTTTTGCATGCATGGAACTGGCGGTAAAATATAGTGGGGTGGCGAATAGTTTGCCCCGGCATAAGCATTGAACCGAGATTTTCCAATAGGCGCACCTGCGGTGCTATTTGTGTGCTGACGGCGCATTTTCGGCCAGTTTTGCTGCTCTTCGTTGCGAATAGCTTGCTATTAGCGCCTCATACGCAACAAAACTGACTCGAAAAGTGCATCCGTCCTCACCACAAATCCTATTGGAAAATCTCGGTTGAAAACGCAATAACGGGTAAAAATATAAGAATTAATTTTCCTGATGAACTAAATCTCGGCACAATGGAGATACAATCTGAGCGCGGCAAGTCAATAAACCAGAAGCAGGAAAATCAAACGTCCTTGACTTCAATGAAATGAGACAAAAAATGAAAACCATCTTAAAAGCAACAATCCTCAGTACGCTTCTGACTATCGCCAGCGGTGCAGCCCATGCCGATGCAAAAAATCCTAAAATTGGATTTTCCATCGATGATCTTCGGGTAGAACGTTGGGTGCGCGACCGTGACTTTTTTAGCGCCGCGGCTGAAAAACTTGGTGCAAAAGTATTCGTGCAATCGGCAGACGCGAGCGAGCAAAGACAGATCGCACAAATAGAAAACCTGATTTCACGCGGCGTCGATGTATTGGTGATTGTTCCGTACAACGCCACGGTACTCAATAACGCGATACGCGAAGCCAAGAAATCGAATATTAAAGTCATCTCGTATGACCGCTTGATCTTAAATGCCGACATCGATGCGTATATCTCGTTTGATAACGCCAAAGTGGGCGAGATGCAGGCCGAAAGTCTGGTGCAGTTGAAACCGAAGGGAAATTATTATCTGCTCGGCGGTGCGCCGACTGACAATAACGCCAAAATGCTACGCGAAGGTCAGCTGAAAATACTCCAGCCCTTGATCGATAAAGGCGATATCAAGGTCGTCGGAAAACAATGGGTAAAAGACTGGAGCGCGTCTGAAGCTATGTCGATAATTGAAAATGCCCTGACCGCAAATAACAATAAGATCGATGCCATCGTCGCTTCAAATGACGGTACTGCGGGCGGCGCGATTCAGGCGCTGGCATCGCAAAAACTCAGCGGCAAGGTCGTGGTCTCTGGCCAGGATGCCGATCTGGCAGCTGTCAAGCGCGTGATTGCCGGCACACAGGCAATGACAGTCTACAAACCGCTGAAACTGATCGCCACAGAAGCGGCGAAACTGGCGGTGCAATTGGTACGCAATGAAAAACCTGTCTACAATTCACAGTACGATAATGGCTTCAAAAAAGTGAATACGATACTGCTCAAGCCAAATCCGTTGACCAAGGCGAATGTGAATACCTTGGTAGATGACGGTTTCTACACCAAGGCGCAATTGTCGGGTAATTAAACCTTCATAAACGGTCATGCCGGACTTGATCCGGCATCCATTTTGACACAGTTGAATCCTGGATACCGTGCATTAACAACCCGAGTCCGGTATGACGAGAATGAGCGCGTTTGATATTGTGATCATTGGGTACTGAATAGTTTTTTTTGAAGAAAACAGGCATGTCTGATTATTTGCTAGAAATGAAGAACATCGTCAAAAAGTTTGACGGTGTTCCTGCACTTAACGGTATCGATATCAAGGTAAAGGCGGGTGAATGCATCGGTCTGTGCGGCGAAAACGGCGCTGGTAAATCCACCTTGATGAAAGTCTTGTCCGGTGTCTATCCGCACGGTACCTGGGATGGTGAAATACTCTGGGAGGGCGCTTCGCTGAAGGCTAAATCCATCCGCGATACCGAGGCGGCCGGCATCATTATCATTCATCAGGAATTGATGTTGGTGCCGGAACTCACAGTTGCGGAGAATCTGTTTTTAGGTAATGAGATCACCTTGCCTGGCGGCCGTATGAATTATGCGGCGATGAATAAGCGTTCAGAAGAACTCTTGCGCGAATTGAATATTCCTGAGGTGAATGTAGTCTTGCCTGTCATGAATTATGGTGGTGGGCATCAGCAGTTAATAGAAATCGCCAAGGCGCTAAATAAAAATGCGCGTTTATTGATTTTGGATGAGCCATCATCTTCTTTGACCAGCTCAGAAATTGCGGTCTTGCTCGACATCATTCGCACGCTCAAGGCCAAGGGCGTTACCTGCATTTATATTTCGCATAAACTCGATGAGGTGGAAGCTATTTGCGACACCATCGTGGTGATCCGCGACGGCCAGCATATCGCCACCACGCCTATGCAGCAAATGAATGTAGAGCGCATCATCGCCCAGATGGTTGGCAGGGAAATGAACCAGCTGTATCCAACCCAAGATCATCCGATCGGCGAGGTAGTTTTTGAAGCGCGCAATGTGACGTGCTACGACAGGGATAATCCGCAGCGCAAACGCGTCGATGACATTTCTTTTTCGCTCAAGCAGGGAGAAATTCTCGGCATTGCCGGCCTGGTTGGCGCAGGCAGGACGGAACTGGTCTCGGCCTTATTTGGTGCCTATTCCGGTGCCTTTGAGGCCGAGATCTGGCTCAACGGAATCCGCATCGATACCAGTACGCCGCTCAAGGCCATCAAGGCCGGCATGGCGATGGTGCCGGAAGACCGTAAACAACACGGGATAGTACGTGATCTCGATGTTGGGCAAAATATGACGCTGACGATACTCGATCAATTTTCTCGCTTAAGTAAGATCGATAAAGAGGCTGAGTTGAATACCATACGCGCTGAAATCGCCCGCCTGGAATTGAAAACTGCCAGCCCATTTTTGCCTATCACCAGCCTGTCTGGCGGCAATCAGCAAAAAGCCGTATTGGCGAAAATGCTGCTGACCAAACCAAAAATCCTGATCCTTGATGAGCCGACGCGCGGGGTCGATGTCGGTGCTAAATATGAAATCTACAAACTCATGTTTGCGCTGGTCAAGCAAGGCATGTCTATCATCATGGTGTCGTCAGAACTGGCCGAAGTGCTGGGCATTGCTGACCGGGTCTTGGTGATAGGCGAAGGTAAACTGCGCGGCAATTTTATCAATGACAATCTGACGCAAGAAACTTTGCTAGCCGCTGCGCTTGATCAGATCACAATATAAATAAACACGATGTACTTCAATGCCATCGAACTAAATAAAGATAAGCCTCCAACATGAATCACTTTCAAATTAAAAAGCTGTTCACACAGTACAAAATGCTGGCACTGCTGATTGCCATTTTTCTGATCTGGTCATTTTTTAGCTGGAAGACCGATGGCGGTTTTATCTCGCCGCGTAACCTGTCTAACTTGATGCGTCAGATGGCGATTACCGGGATCGTGGCTTGTGGTATGGCCTTAGTGATTATTGCAGGGGAAATCGATTTATCAGTCGGGTCACTGCTCGGTTTATTGGGTGGCATTGCGGCCGTTCTTGATGTCACGCACCATTTGCCCTTGCCTATCAATGTGCTGCTAGTTCTGTGTTTTGGTTTGTTAATTGGCCTGTTCAATGGTTATCTGACCGCGTATATGAAAATTCCTTCATTTATTGTCGGTCTGGGCGGCATGCTGGCCTACCGTGGCATCGTGCTTGGCGTGACCGGAGGGATCACGGTTTCGCCGGTATCGGACAACATGGTCTATCTTGGGCAGGCCTACCTTTCTGCCAGTATGGGTATTTTGCTTGGACTCGCTTTGTTCGGCCTGGCGGTATTGTTAACCTGGCAGCAACGCAGAAACCGGGCGCGCCATGCCTTGGAGTTGGCACCGCTTTGGCGCGATGGTTTCAAAGTCGCAGCGATAGGCGCCGTGTTGCTGGCCTTTGTCGTGACGTTTAACAGTTACGAAGGCATTCCTTTGCCAGTGTTACTGCTGATTGTCTTGTTAGGGATATTTAGTTACATGACTACGCAGACTGTTTTCGGCCGCAGGATTTACGCGGTCGGCAGCAATATGGAGGCGACCCGTTTATCAGGTATTAATGTACAGGCGATAAAGCTATGGATCTTCGGTATTATGGGCTTGATGTGTGCACTGGCTGGTCTGATTAATACGGCCAGGTTGGCGGCAGGTTCACCCTCCGCCGGAACCTCAGGCGAGCTCGATGCGATTGCGGCCTGCTTCATCGGCGGGACCTCGATGCGCGGCGGTTCGGGTACCGTGTACGGTGCTTTGATTGGTGCCCTGGTGATGGCGAGTCTGGACAACGGTATGTCGATGCTCGATGTTGATACCTATTGGCAAATGATCGTCAAAGGTTGCATCTTGACGTTGGCTGTCTGGGTAGACGTAAGCACTCGTTCAGTAAAGCCTTAAACAAATTTCATACGCCTGGCTGATCAAGTGATGGCAGGCGTATTTTTTTGCGCTTTTGGGTCTCAATTCAGAACCTTCCCAATTCCTCATCAACATTTGATTAGCCTAGTTATATGAATTTGATATATCAATCGACAAATAAGCTATTAGATTGATTTTTTTGGATGCGCTAGGATCAAGTCAAACTCAAGGGTATTTAGCGAGCAAATTTACTCCTGATTAGTAACTAAGCTCAGGAATTTAATAACTGGCAAAAACTTGTCGCATTTACATAAATTTAGGAAATACTATGAAACAAATGACATTGGGCCGCCCGATCCGCGCCATGTTTGTTGTGTTAGTAACTAGCTCTGTGCCCTTGACTGCCCAACGACGTTTTTGGCAATGAGTATACAAATTCGCCAGGTTTGCATATGAAGAAGCCCACCTCCCATCGGATCGCCCTTTTATTTAATGCCAATAAAATCTATGACCGGGAAATTATTGCAGGGGTTGCTTCTTATCTGAGCACGACCCGAGTCTCTTGGGATCTGTTTCTTGAAGAGGATTTTCGCTGTCGCCTTCAGGGAATAGAGAGTTGGCAAGGCGACGGCATCATCGCTGATTTTGATGATCCGGCCATTTGCGCTTCTTTGTCGAACAGCCGCATTCCGGTAGTGGCGGTAGGCGGATCGTATGACGATGAAGAAAGCTATCCCAAATCTGTTCCCTACGTGGCAACAGATAATTTTAAATTGGTTAAGTTGGCATATCATCATTTGATCGAAGCCGGGTTGCCCAGATTTGCCCTGTTTAGCTTACCTGAAGCGCCAGATAATCGATGGGCCCACGAACGTGAACAGGCATTTTCTCGTCTGATGAAACGCGACCGCATGGATGTGGAAATATATCGCGGGCAAATGACCAGCGCATCTTCCTGGGATGACTCGGTAGAACAACTAATCAGCTGGCTGCAAAGCATACCCAAGCCAGTCGGCATTATTGCGGTCACCGATGCAAGGGCAAGGCAATTGCTGCAGGCGTGTCTGATTGCCGGTATCGCTGTACCGGAAGAGGTCGCGCTCATTGGTATTGATAATGATCCTTTAGCCAGGATGCTCACGCGAATACCGCTCAGCTCTGTGATGCAGGGCGCAGAAGAAATGGGCCGTACTGCTGCACATTTACTACACCAGATGTTGAACGGCGCCAGACTGTCGGGAACCCGTATTCTGGTGCCGCCCAGAGGCATTAACGTCCTCGCTTCGAGCCGGCACGAGCCGCCCAAACATCCACACGTGATGCAGGCGCGGCACTTCATACGGCAGTACGCCTGTCAGGGAATAAAGACTGAGCAAGTGGCGGATTATGTCGGTATATCGCGCTCATCGCTGGAATCGTATTTCAGGCAAGAACTGGGACGCAGCGTTCACGACGAGATTTTGCACATCAAGTTGAAAGCGGCAAAAACCAATCTGGAAAATGAAGAGTGCAACATTGCGGATGTCGCAGTCAGTTGTGGATTCACATCGATCCAGTATATGCACGCGGTTTTCAAACGCGAACTCGGTTGCACGCCACGTAAATATCAGGAAGGCAGATTGCAAGAGGCGATGCAAAGTTGAGTTTGCAGCTGGCGAAGAAGCTCGATTCCCGCTTTCGCAGGAATGACGATGCCAAGGCTGATGGAGTGCTGTGTTCATTTTAGTTGCGCCCCAGACTAGCTTGCTTGGGATTGTAGCGCCAGCCGGGCACCAGATATTGCATGGCTATAGCGTCGTCGCGCGCTCCAGTAGCTACTTTTTTATACAGTGCGTGCGCGGCCATGATGCGCTCCATGTCCGGTTCGATGCCTAAACCTGCTGCCTGCGGTACCTTGACTGCGCCATCGATAATTTGCAGTGGTTCGCGGGTCAGTCGTTCCTGACCTTCCTGCCAGATCCAATGTGTGTCTATTGCGGTTATCTGGCCGGGTGCGGCGGCTGCTGCGTGCGTGAACATCGCTAAGGACACATCAAAGTGATTATTCGAATGTGAGCCCCAGGTCAGACCCCATTCATGACATAACTGCGCCAGTCGAACTGAGCCTTGCATGGTCCAGAAATGCGGATCGGCTAGCGGAATATCCACGGCACCGAGTAAGTGCGCATGCGCCATTTGCCGCCAGTCGGTGGCGATCATATTGGTTGCGGTAGGGATGCCCGTGGCGCGACGAAATTCTGCCATGGTCTCGCGTCCGGAATAGCCATTTTCGGGACCGCATGGGTCTTCTGCATACGCCAGCAAATGGCCTTGTCCGCGACATAAGGCAATGGCTTCGGCCATCGACCAGGCACCATTCGGATCAAGCGTGACGCGCGCTTCGGGAAACCGCGCCTTGATACCGGCAATCGCCTCCATCTCTTCGGCACCGCGCATAACGCCGCCTTTGAGTTTGAAATCGCGAAAACCGTAGCGCTCTACTGTGGCCTCGGCCTGAGCGACAATTGAAGTCGCAGACATGGCTTTTTCATGGCGTATCCGATACCAGTGATCTTGAGCACCCGAGCCAGACAGGTAGGGCAGGTCGGTCAAATGACGGTCGCCGATATAAAACAGATAGGCAAGCATGGGCACGCTATCGCGTTGCTGACCATTGCCTAATAATTCGCAGACCGGCACGCTCAGATGCTGGCCGAGCAGATCAAGCAGCGCGGCCTCAACTGCTGTGACAACGTTTTCTAGCCGCAGGTTAATCTCATGCGGTTGCTTGAGTAGTGCGGCTTCTGCTGCGGACGTAACTTGATGCTGCGGGCCGGTATCGCTGTTGCCGGCAATGCTCAGCCGTACAGTGTTGAGCGTACGGTTGTAGCGCCCGATCTCGGTGCCTATTACCAGCGACACGGCGTGTTCCAGCGCCCGCAAGATGCCAGCGCCGCCGGGCACTTCGCCCATGCCCGTGTGGCCAGAGCTGTCTTTGAGTAGCACCAGATTGCGGGTAAAAAACGGCGCATGAGCGCCACACAGATTGAGCAGCATGCTGTCATGTCCGGCGACCGGGATGACCTGCATTTCAGTAATGACAGGGCTGCCGGTATTTTGGCTCCGCGTGTATCCCTGAGTCATAAAAGTCCCTTGTTATTAGCCGTGCTTGCTGAGGAATCTGGCGATAATCGCATCATTAAATTCAAGGGCATTAAGAGTGCATTAAAGAGTGCATTAAATGTTATTACCAGCAATTTTACAATATAATGATAGCGCAACCATTATTTATTTTGAGGAAATTATGCGATCAAGTCAAGCGTTTTTATCTGTGCTGTTTGCCTGGATAAGCAGTTTGTTATTGATAAGTAGTAGCGCCGCCTTTGGTCTGACGCCTGATGGCGAGCTCACTAAGGCACTCAACAGTTCGTCCGGCACACAAGACTGGCATTGGCTGGCCTCATGGGGTTCGGCGCAGCAAATTCCCGAAGCGCAAAATGAACTAGCAGCCGAGCATTGGCGCGATGCCAGCTTGCGCCAGATTGTTCACGTATCGATAGGCGGAACGCGTTTGCGGGTACGTATCAGCAACGCTTTTGGGGCTACGCCATTATTTATTGACGGTGCAAGTGTGGCGCTGGCTCAGGCACCGGGTAAGGCTGATATCAACGCGGCGTCGCTGAATGTGCTGAGGTTTTCCGGACGTGCTGAAGTGATGATACCTGCGGGCGCGGAATATTACAGTGACGTGGTAACACTTGCGCATACAGCGGCGGCCGATTTGGCGGTGTCGCTGTATTTCAAGGGTGAGCCCGTACGCCAGACTGGCCACCCCGGTTCGCGCGCCACCAGTTTTTTCATCAAGGGCAATCGGGTGGCGGATGCAGCATGGCCGGATGCGGGCAAAGTGCAGCACTGGTATCAACTGGCCGATATTGAGGTGCAAGCGCCACGCCATGTCGGCGCGCTGGTGGCGATTGGCGATTCGATCACCGATGGCTATGGTGTGGTTACGGATGGCAATCAGCGCTGGACTGATTTACTGGCTGTGCGCCTGGTCAAAGAAGGCGCACCTGCGATGGCGATCATCAACGCTGGTATAGGCGGCGGGCGCATGCTGCGTGATGGATTGGGGCCAAACCTGGTCGCGCGCTTTGATCGCGATGTGCTGTCACGCAGTGGCGTCACGCATGCCATTGTGATGATCGGTGTCAACGATCTGGGTGGTCAGCATCGCAATGGTGATGATATTCCCGCAGCGCGCAAGCAGTTAATCGACGATTTGCAGGGTGCTCACCGGCAGCTGGTGGAGCGCGCCCATGCACACGGCATCTGCGTCATCGGTGCCACCATTACGCCTTACATGGGCAGCGATTATTATCGTCCCAATGGTGACAATGATGCCGACCGCCAGAGCTTGAATAATTGGATCAGAACTTCCGGCGTCTACGATGCGGTGGCCGATTTTGATTCTGCCTTGCGCGAACCCACTCAGCCGCAAAGAATGCGTGCCGAGGTAGACTCCGGTGATTTTCTCCATCCTTCTCCCACCGGGTATCTTGCCATAGCCAACGCGATACCTTTGTCTGCCTTATTGCCGTGTGATCTTAATCGATGAACGCGGCATGGATTTACCTTATAGAAGACTGAATATCTCTATGCGCCGTCACGCTTGTATCGCCGTTGCGAGTTTCTTATTTAGTCAGGTGTGGGTGCTGCCTGCGCAGGCGCTGGGTCAGAAACCCTTGCTTAATTTCGATCCGGCGCAGGCGTCAGTAAGTAATGGCAACAGCGTCGCCCTGGCGCAAAATGGCAAAGCTGCCAGCTTGCTGATAGACCCGGCAGATCACGCTGGTGTTATCCGTGCCGCGGGTGATTTACAAGCTGATATTGAACGTGTCAGTGGCGTCCGTCCGGTGCTGTTGACGAGTGTAGATGTTACGGCATCTGATGTCGTCATTATCGGCACCTTGGGTAACAGTGCTGTGCTCGATAAGCTGGTCAAAAGCGGTGCGCTCGATGTCTCTTCCATCGCCGGAAAATGGGAAGGCTGGCTGGTGCAAACTTTGATAAGTCCCTTGCCTGGAATCGAGCGTGCGCTGGTAATCGCAGGCAGCGACAAACGCGGAACGATTTTCGGTATCTATGAAATTTCGGAGCAAATTGGTGTATCACCCTGGGCATGGTGGGCCGATGTGCCGCCGGCGCAGCATTCGACGATACTGGTGCCGGCCGCGACTAAATTGAGCGATGCGCCGGTAGTGCAATACCGTGGTATTTTTTTAAATGATGAACAGCCCGCGCTGAGCGGTTGGGTCAAGCAACATTACGGTAGCTACAACCATCAGTTTTACGAAAAAGTTTTTGAGCTGATTTTGCGTATGCGCGGCAATTATCTGTGGCCAGCGATGTGGGGCAGTGCATTTTTTGATGACGACAAACTCAATGGTCAGCGAGCAAATGAATATGGTATCGTCATCGGCACCTCGCATCACGAACCGATGATGCGCGCGCAGCAAGAATGGCAGCGTCATGGCGGCGGCCCCTGGGATTACAGCAAAAACACCACTGTGCTGCAAAATTACTGGCGCGGCGCACTGCGCAATACCAAGGATGTCGAAAAAGTGATTACGCTGGGCATGCGCGGCGATGGGGATGAACCCATGTCGCGCGATGCCAATGTGGCGCTGCTGGAACGTATAGTGCGCGATCAGCGCAGCATCATCGCCAGCGACGCTGTTGCTGACATCACTGCCGACATCAGCAAGGTGCCGCAGGTCTGGGCGCTCTACAAAGAGGTGCAGGATTACTACGAAAAAGGCATGCGTGTTCCCGATGACGTGATCTTGCTGTGGTGCGACGATAACTGGGGCAATATCCGCCGTCTGCCCACGGCTGCCGAGCGCAAGCGCGCTGGCGGTGCCGGGGTCTATTATCACTTCGATTATGTCGGTGGCCCGCGCTCGTACAAATGGCTCAACGTCACGCCTATCCCCAAAATTTGGGAACAGATGCAGCTGGCATGGCAGTACCAGGCCAAGCGGCTGTGGATTGTGAACGTGGGCGATTTAAAACCCATGGAAGTGCCGATAGAATTTTTTTTAAGTTACGCCTGGAACCCGGCGGCCTGGCCTGCCGAACGCTTGCCCGAGTATTTGCGCCTGTGGGCCACACGCGAATTCGGCGCAGAATACGCAGCCGAGATCGCCGACATCGTCGCCAGATACAGCAAGTACAACGGCCGTCGCAAACCGGAAATGCTGGAGCCAGATACCTACAGCCTGCACAATTACCGTGAGGCCGAGCGGGTCGTCGCGCAATATCAGGAGATCGCCGCGCGCGCCGAGAAAATATCCGCTGCCTTGCCGCTAGCGCAACGCGATGCGTTCTTCCAGTTGGTGCTGTATCCGGTCAAGGCTGGTGCGGTGGTGAATGATTTGTATGTCACCGCCGCACTCAATCGCCTGTATGCCACACAAGGGCGCGCTGCCACCAATCTGCTGGCAGCGCGCGCCCGCGCACTGTTCAGTCAGGATGCAGAATTAACGCGGCAATATCACGAGGATATCAGCGGCGGAAAATGGAATCACATGATGTCGCAAACGCATCTGGGTTATACCTCATGGGATCAGCCATCGCGCAATGTGATGCCCGCTGTCAGCGAGATCCAGTTACCGCTCGCGGCAGAAATGGGTGTCACCGCCGAAGGCAGTCAGCAGATCTGGCCCAGTCGGGGCGTGACACAATTGACGCTGCCGGCGTTTGATGTATTTGATGTTAAGTCAGATGCATCACCAAAGTTTCTGGAGATTTTCAACCGTGGTCAGCACGGCTTTGATTTCAACATCCGCGCTAGTGAACCCTGGGTTATCCTGAGTCAAACCAAGGGCACAATCAAACCAGAACAAGCGCAGCAACGCATCATGGTCGATGTGAACTGGGCGCAAGTACCTATCGGCAATAGTCAAGCAACGTTGAGCGTCGGTGGTCCTAATGGGAGTCAGGTCGTGGTGCAATTAAATCTGCATAACCCTGCCAGCCTGCGTCCCGAAAACGCAGTCGGTTTTGTAGAAACGCAGGGCGTAATCGCCATCGAAGCCGAACATTATTCTCGCGCACTGGCGCCGCCTCAGCATCAATGGCAACGCATTCCTGATCACGGCCGCACGCTATCGGGCATGACCGCAAGGTCGCCCGATGCAGCAGATGCGACGGCAGCGCATAGCTTGGCCGACGGTATGCGGCTGGAGTACGCAGTCAACTTATTCAATGCCGGTAAGCTAAGCGTACAAACCACGCTGGCGCCGACGCTTAATTTTCAAGCTGGGAAGGGGCTGCGTTACGCCATCTCTTTCGACGATGAAGCGCCGCAGGTCATCAACATACACAAAGACACATCGCAAGCCGCATGGGAGCGCAGCGTAGCCGATGGCGCAGTCGTCTTCAGCACCGAACACCTTGTTCAACGCCCGGGCGTGCATACCCTGAAATTCTGGGCTCTGGATACCGGGCTGGTAGTACAAAAACTCGTCGTCAATGCCGGCGGGCTACAACCAAGCTATCTTGGTCCGCCGGAGAGTCCACGTTTTTAATTGTCATCCCCGAATGGTCTTGTCGGGGATCCAGTTTTAAGGCTACTTCGTGCGAAGCACGGCTACTATGTCGCTTCGCGAATAGGTTGGAAACTGGATCCCCGCGTGCGCGAGGATGACGAGACATCGACAAAGGCGGCATTAAAACGCAGGTCGGATCCCCGCGTGCGCGAGGATGACGATATCGAATAAATCCGTGCTTCCCGAGTGCCGAACAGGGCAGGCTATCACCTGCCTTCCAAAAAAGTTGAAATATGCCGGGACAATTTCGTGTTAAGCTTCGATTTAGTTTGACTGTCGCACAAAATCAAAATGTTCAGATTTCTGTATCCGACACCGATCACTACGCGGATGCGCTTCGTCATTTTTTTTCGATGCGGTTTTTTACACCTCATTCAAACTGTAAAAATTGAGTGATCGTATTTTTCTCAAGTTAAAATACGGCATTCATTCACCGGCTACTTCATATTGGACACAAGGACAGCAATGCTTATCACAGGCGATCAACAACTACTCAAGCAAATGAACCGTATGGTTTTGGTGCGTAAACTGTGCCGTGAGCCTGAATTGTCGCGCGCCGATCTTGCCGCAGCAGTAGGTTTGACCAAATCGACAGTGAGTTTGCTGGTGCGCGAATTAGTGGATGAAGGCTGGTTTAGCGAGAGCGACTTAGTCAGTACCGGTAGCTTGGGCAGGCGACCTACACCATTGCATATTGATAAAACGCGACTGGCACTTTTAGGTACAGAATTTGGTATCGGCCGGGCACGTATCGTGGCAATTAATCTGGTCGGCGAGATTCTTGAATCTGCCGATGTCGAGTACGACGATGCCAGCGATGCAGCGTCTTGTTTTAAATTAGTGGCTAAAAGTTTGATTCGTTTGGCAAAGCGGGTTGCGGTAGATGGCCGCAGTATTTTGGGTCTGGGCGTTGGCTTGCATGGCGGCGTTGACGAAAAATCCGGTGTCTTACATTACGCGCCCAATCTGGGTTGGCGTGATATTGATACTCCCGGCCTACTCAAAAAACAATTTCAAGGTTCTTTGTTAGCCGATGTGCCGCTGTTTGTGCAAAACGAAGCTGACGTCGCAGCACTGGCTGAATTTGAATTCGGTGATCAATCCAGTGTTGACCCTTTAGTTTATTTAAGCATCGGACATGGTGTCGGCGCCGGCGTGATTGTCAGGGATCGACTACTGACAGGTTTTAGAGGATTTGCCGGAGAAGTCGGCCATACTATTCTTCAAGCAGGCGGGCCACGCTGTTCATGTGGGCGCAGTGGTTGTGCTGATGCCCTAATCGGTTTGGGTGCCTTGCTAGCAAAAATAAAATCGGGCGATAAATCCGGGTCATTTGCTGAACTCACTACGTTGTTCGCAAAAGCAGAAGCGGGAGATGCTGCAATCTGCGAGGCAGTGAATGACGCAGGCAAGTTTTTGGGTGTGTTATTAAATAATATTTGGGTAGCTTTCGACCCTATGCGCATTGTACTGGGCGGTGCAGCTTTGCAATTCGGTGATACATTCCTGAAGCCTGCACTTGATGTTTTTAAGGAGTACGCAGACGCAGCACAATTGCCGTCACCGGATGTGACGCTATCGCGCTTTGGTAGTGATGCTGTTGCCATTGGTGCTGCCGCGCTAGTCCGATATCACCTGACACGTCCTTATAATTTGCAAGCACCGTAGTGAGAAAAAATTAAGCAACGCTAGAATCGATGCGCTTATGGATAGCTATCATTTTTGTTTCTTATTTGTTGTAATTATTCAGCCGCTATAACAGCACTATTTTTAAAGAGCAGGTTGGGTAAAAGTGTTATCTATCCAACATTTGAACAGCAAAAGTCAACCACAGCCAACGCCATCAATTCGCTTGTCACAATCAGTGGCGTCAAAGCGGACAAACACAGACTTGGACAGCAAAAAGAGAATGAAAAATGAGTTATCAATTTAATGCAAAACATGTTGGTTTAGAGGATGATGGTTTTGTACTTGTATTAGGTTTTTTAGATGATGAAATTAAGCCTGAAAAACAAGTTTTAATACAAAAAACATTGGAACCTGATGAACAAGATAAAAAACTTGGTATGGATAAGATTCATGTCCAGGTTGAGACTGAATCAAGATCTGGCTATGGTGGCATTGCTTCAATACAATACTACGATAATGAATTGCATATTGAATTGACACCCAATGGGGAAGATTTTTTGAGAGTTGATAAGAAAATTGTAATTACGTTACCGCGTGACAAGGAAATTATTGCAAAAGTACTTAATAAATTAGTTATTGCAGCAAATGGTGAATTTCTTGTGGAAAAAGGCTACGAAAGCAAGCGTAGCGTGCGTACCAGGTAGGGTGCGCCATGCGCACCATTGAACTCGGCCAGATAAGATTTTCCTCGCTCGTATGGCCACTCGGACGATAAGCCAAGCACCTCAAACCGCCTGTCACACTGTGTGCGAACCGTGCAAAGAAATAAAGCTGGCGCACGGTGCAAACACTGCGCCAGGCTAGCGCCAACCGTGTTCCAGCATTGCGGCTTCGTCGATCATCACGACCTGAATGGAAAGAACGAAAGCGCGCTCCTTTGTCGCTTGCCCCCGCACTGCGTCGGCAGTCAGAAAAGAGCAATGCAAAGGCACAGCCGTTCCGGAGTAAATCGCGGTGGAGCTGCGATTGAACATAACACCCGCTATGAGAAATTGCCCCAGTCGTTACGCTGACGCTTTACTTGGTGGTGCAATCTCGCATAACGGGTATTATGTCTTGCGCCCCTCCACGTTTGCCAAGCGATATCAGTGCGCTTCGATGCGCAAGGATTAGTCAGCCCTACAGGTTACGCGGCAAGGCGCTGCACTGCTGCGCTTTGCCGTAAGTCAGATGGTACGCAACAGCAGCGTGGCCGCAACAGAAAAGCCGTTGCCGCCACGCTTACAATCCCAGTTACTGTGCTCGCGCACGCGCCAGCACAAAACAAAAACAAACAAAAGCAGAAGTGGGTTACAGCACTACGCTCGTACCTCGCTAGTGGCAGTGCTATGCCTGGCAGTCAGTGCGCTTTGCGCAAACAAAAAATCAAAAAAATCAAAAATCAAAAATCAAAAATCAAAAATCAAAAATCAAAAATCAAAAATCAAAAATCAAAAAAATCAAAAATCAAAAATCAAATCACATAAATCAAAAATCAAATCACATAAATCCAAACACACAGATTACCTGGCAAATTGAG
>JANYFV010000156.1 GCA_025359635.1 Undibacterium sp.
GCTTTTGCTTCGCCGCCGAATTTTTTCGACAGAACTGTAGCGATCGCTGCAGTCAATGTTGTTTTACCGTGATCCACGTGACCAATAGTGCCGACGTTGACGTGCGGCTTGGTGCGTTCGAACTTACCTTTTGCCATTTTAGACTCCCAATGATTTTATGAGCAATTTAATGAAATAACTTAGGCACACGCCCAACAACTTTTTGATCAACTACAGATCCCTTGGTGCTCTTGACGTGGATTGAACACGTGGCCTCTCCCTTACCAAGGGAGTGCTCTACCACTGAGCTACAAGAGCAGCTTATTTGCAGAGCAAAGAACACCTTGCAAAAATAAAACTGGAGCGGGTGAAGGGAATCGAACCCTCGTCATAAGCTTGGAAGGCTTCAGCTCTACCATTAAGCTACACCCGCGCGGCTACGCTATTACAATTACCGTTACAGCCAAATAATCTTGCCTATGGTGGAGGGGGCTGGATTCGAACCAGCGTACTCAGAGAGAACAGATTTACAGTCTGTCGCCTTTAACCACTCGGCCACCCCTCCATAGGGAACCCCAGAGTATGAAGAATCTCGCCCCATCTGTCAACACCTTTTTCCGTAGTTTTTACTTGGTTTTGCTTTTTTCACCTCGCTTTCGATTCATCCTGTTTTATCAAACATTGTTTATTTGCATGCCTCACACGCAACAATGAATCGTGCATCAATCAGTCAATCCTTAAGAAACATTCAAATTAGCAACGCCACATCCACATTCCAAGCCACTCGTTTAGTAAGTTCTTGGCTTTTTCAATTCACAGGTTCAAGATGAAAATTGTTGCTGAAGGAATGAATTTCCAAACACTTAAGGAGACACAAATGACTAAATTCTCAAAATTTGCATGCACTGCAGTCTGTTTTCTAATGACAATATCAAGCTCTTATGTTCTAGCTTCAGGTGAACGCGGCTCTGAGGCTGAAGCACAAGACATGGTAAAAAAAGCGGTCGCATTGGTCAAATCCGCCGGACCAGAAAAGGCCTACAAGATCTTTACCGAACATCCGGATGGCGCTTTTAAAGACAGGGATTTATACGTTTTCGTCTATGATTTTGAAGGAAACTGTCTGGCACAGGGCGCAAATGCCAAGTTAATTGGAAAGAATCTCATCGGGATGAAAGATGTTGATGGAAATGCTTTCATTAAAGGCATGGTCGATACGGTAAAAGCCTCGTCTAAGGGTTGGTATGGCCCTTATAAATTCACCAATCCAGCTACCCAAGGCTACGATTTAAAAAAATCTTATTGTGAGCGCGGAGCAGGAGATACGATGATCTGCGTCGGCACTTACGCCAATAAGTAATTAATATTACCAAGCACATGGTCTACACGCCATGTGCTTTTTTGCTTATTTAGCCTTAATTACGCGCATGTGCCAGTTGATAGGACTCGATTCCGTCAAATTTCCCCAACTCTTGCGACATGACACTTAGTGATGTTGCCAATTTTCTATTGAGTGCAACAGCAACGAAGCGCCACTCAGTTTTTCCATCTTTGGACCCGATGAATATGGTCCCGGTGGCAATCTCGTAGCCACGTTCCAATGCTAATGCGCGGATTGCTTCTTCATTGGCGATGAAACCCTCTTTAAATTGCATCACGATAGCAACCGCCTGTCTCGACGGTAACCACGATTCCAATTTAACCACCCAAATCATGCAGGCTGCCGATAGTATTGCCAGCAAGATAGCGGCGGAATAAAAACCTATGCCTACCAGGATGCCGATGGCGGATGAGGCCCATAATGACGCTGCCGTGGTCAAGCCACTGATACTAAAGCCTTCTTTCATAATGACGCCGGCACCCAAAAAGCCAATACCGGTGACAATGCCTTGAATGGTCCGGGACGGATCGAGATTGACGGGAAATGCGGCGCGACCACCAAACCAGAAGTCAGGGTAGCCAGTTATCACTACCAGTGCAGCGGAAGCCATACAGACTAGGCCATAAGTGCGCATTCCGGCGGCGCGCCCATGGTAAGAGCGTTCATATCCGACCAGAAAACCAAGCAGCATGGCACCGGTAAGATTTAAGAAGATAATGGCATTGGCACCAAGCTCAGCGTTGGACCAAAAATTTGCCACATAAGATGACAGAGTATACATAGGCAAATAGGGGAAATGATTTATACGGTAAATTCAGTGTAGCAATTCGCTAACTAAATGTGTAAAAAATTTCTTAGGACTTGCGCAAAATCGACCCAGCGTTGTTGCACTCGCCTGGCCGTGCTAAAGCAATGTCTTCGGCTGTGCGCCTAGCTGGAACAATTTTGCGTAAGCCCTATTGTCATTAAATGTGATCGGCAAAACACTCTTTCTGAAATCAAAAAGTCCAGGTTGCCGATACGTATGCTGTTTTTTTGCTTGGCAATTGCGCCAAGATCGCCGCATTCAGGCCAGCAAAAAACCTGATTCCGCCATCCAGATGCCATCGATCGCCCTGCCAACCCATCGATGCGGTGATGACACGCCCGCCGTCTTGCGGAGTCCATAGAATATCGATGGCCGGTTGCCAGATCGCACTTTGCCAGCTCCAGCGTGCAAACACGTTCTCTTGTTGAAGATTCGCTCCGTCAGCCAATATCTGGCTTTGCCACACCAGGTTATATGCTAGCTCGCGCTGATATTGACTTAGTTTGGGCGCACTCGTGATCAGATCCGAATTACGTTGATTCCATCTTTGCCATTGCTTTGCTGGCAGCGCAGTACCGTCCCACCAGGCTTCAAACAGAAAACTATGTTGCTGTTCGGTAGTCCAGGTCGCTCCCAGTAAAACTTGTGCAATGTCTGTTTGCGTTTGCGCTAGCCAGGGTGAGCTGCGCTGCAAAGGCGCTATATCCGGTGCCAGCTGTTTTACGATGCTATGACGTAAATAGCGCGCGGACGCATGTAATTCCAAAGCATCGGTCGCTACCCACGCCACGGCTGCACCAACACTGGCGCCGCTCTGAGCACCATATTTCGCGAAGCCATGCAGATCCACGCCGCCTGCGCGATAATAAATTCGCGCGGCGAATGCTTGCTCGTCCGTCAATTTACTGTCGCGTTCATCTCTGTTAAAAACGCGTTCAGGATTCAGCCACACCAAAGTCGCGGCGAGGTTTGCATCGAAATAATCCAGTGTTGCTAATGAACGGCCCACTAAAGAATTGCCTATCAGATTGCGGCGCCTTTCCTGCTGCACCACATCATTCGGTCGAAAGCCATAACCCACATCCCAGGCGACAACTTTTCTACCAGCACTCAACTGCCATGCGCCATCGCCAACCGTGCCATACAACTCATTGAGCCACGCTGTCGCATCAGTGCTGCGCGCTTGATCAGTCGAATTAAGTTGCCCTTGCGCGCTTGCTATTGCAGTTATGCCATGCCCACTTAGGTGCAATTCTGTTTCCAAAACACCCAAACTACTGGTGGTTGGAATCAAACCTGGCAGTAATTGCTCCGCCACATTTGACGGGCTATTCGCACGCGCAGCTTGCTCGCTCCACAAACCTCTTACTTGACCACTAAAACTCAACTCTTCTGCTACCGCACTGGCACTTAAGCACCACATCACAATCGTAAGTGGATAAAATAAATCCTGCCGCATGTGCTACTCCAGATTCGGATTTTTGGCCAAAAACATAGGATTCATCCATTGCTCAGGCACCGTTTTATCCTTGCGACTCAAGTAGCGCATACGGGTTTCCTTATTGCTACCCAATTTATCGAGTAACACCATCTCAACCACCGTGCTTGGT